>JAMDCE010000163.1 GCA_023489135.1 Chloroflexota bacterium | reverse complement strand
CTAAGCCGTCTCAAGCGTCTGAGCTTTCTCGTGCCAAGAAGGGCAGAGGATTCAGTCCAGATGATCCTGAACTACCTCGAACGTGGTGTCAACGTAGTCCTAGAGTTCGGTCGCTATTCCGATTTAATGGCGTATGTTCTCGTTGCGAACGTTCTTACCCGTCGAATACACGCTCGATATGTGGAGGCGACCGAAAGAGCGATGGGGGAGAAGATCCTTAAGCCCCGTCCGCTGGTGATCACCATCGAGGAGGCACACAAATTCCTCAATCCGGAGGTGGCAAAGCAGACCATTTTCGGCACGATCGCCCGGGAAATGCGCAAGTACAACGTCACCCTTCTCGTCGTGGACCAACGGCCGAGCGGGATCGAGGAAGAGGTAATGTCGCAGATTGGCACCCGCATCACCTGCCTCTTGGACAACGAGAGGGACATCGAGGCGGTACTGATGGGGATCTCCGGCAAGAACGACCTGAAGACGGTTTTGGCCAAACTGGAGACCAAGCAGCAGGCCCTCGTCGTCGGCCACGCCGTGCCAATGCCTGTCGTTATCAAGACCCGCGACTACGGCTCTGCCGAGTCTTACAAGGAGTTTGGCTTTGCTACCGCCGCAGAGCTGAGACGGCAGGCGGATAAGGACAACGACGACCTATTCGGCGATCAGTCATGATCCGGACTGGGGCTGCTCGACCGCGCCCTCACATTCGATAGCGCACTCCGTACATGTTGAGTCGCAGGGCTCGATGTGGATCGTGATGGAGCAATTGGGCAGCTGCGACATAATCTCCCCTTCGAGATGGTCGCAAAGGCCGTGCGCCTGCTCGACGCTGGTTGCCCGCGGCACCACAAGGTGCAGATCGATGTGGCGCTCGCTCCCCGCTTTTCTGCTTCTCAGGTCGTGGAATCCCACCAGGTCTCCGTAGTGCTCCACGATAATCGCTCTGATCCGCTCCTCTTCCTCTTCCGGCAGCCTTATGTCAAGAAGGCCCTCCAGGGATTTCTTGGTCATCTCGTAGGCCGCCCTAATGATCGCCACTGCGACGGCCAAGGCGATGACGGGATCGAGCCAGTGCAGGCCCGTAATCCTGACGGCGATGAGGCCGGCGAACACTCCAGCAGAGGTCCAGACGTCCGTCGAGAGATGCTTTGCGTCGGCTTCCAGGGCAAGGGAATCCGTCTTATGCGCCATGTGATAGAGGAAGCGGGAAACGAGTATGTTCACGACTACGGAAATGAACATCGTGACGATACCGAGATCAACCTGGGAAAGTCCCGATTGACCCAGCAGTTTCTCCCCCGCCTCGTAGACGATCAGTAGGGCAGCGAGGAAAATCAGGGAGGCCTCGACGGTTCCGCTGACGTTCTCCAGCTTGCCATGCCCATAGGGGTGCTCACGGTCCGCCGGCTTCTCGGCGGCTCGTAAGCTGAAGAAGGCGATCATCGCGGCAAGCAGGTCAATGGCGCTATGGATGGCTTCCGATACGACGCTAACGCTGCCCATGGAGATGCCAACTGCGGCCTTAAGCAGGACCAACATGGTGTTGGAACCAACGGATATCATTGCCGCTCTGCTTTTGCTTCTGTCCATCCTTACGTCCCCCAAAACGGAGCACTTAGTCCCTATTAACCAAAAACCCGTGGTCTACGTCTGTCAGCAAGAATCCTGCTTGACAGAAGTATCCCACGGGTACCTCCTGCCCATTTCAAGTTTGTCCTGAGTTATCTTTGGCTCGGCGCTAACGCCCTCGGGCCAGGGCCCGCTCCGGGCTGCTAGGTCTCCTGATAAGCCGCCCTAGCTCGCCGTTCTCCCAGACCACCAACAGCTGGCTGGCGTTAAATATCGAGCTGTAGGTTCCACTCACGATTCCGATAAGCAACGTCAGGACAAAATTCCTTACCGTCACACCGCCGAAGATGTACAAGGCCAACAGAGTGAATACCACGGTAAGAGACGTATTCAGCGATCGACCCAGGGTCTGCAAGATGCTGTTATTAACCGTATCCTCGAAGGTTGCGCCAACCCCTCGTCGCATGTTTTCCCTAATCCGGTCGAATACCACAATTGTGTCGTGAACGCTGAAACCGATGACGGTCAGCAAAGCCGTGATGAACATCGAGTCGATTTCGGTGTGGAAAAGCTTGCCGAGGATCGAGAATATGCCGACCACCACGAGAACGTCGTGCAGGAGGGCCACGATGGCGCACACGCCATAGCGGAACGGATTCGGAACCTTACGAAATGCGAAGCTGATGTAGAGAAGGATTCCTATCGAGGCTACCACCACTGCTATGGTCGCGTTGCGAACGATCTCAGAGGCAACCACTGGTGAAATCGTGTCGTAGCTTGTTATCTGGACTGACCCGAAGGCATTCGATAGGTTGTCTAGGACCTGCGTCTTCTCGCCTGGTTGAGTGACATTCCCCTCTGTGTCCTTTATCTCCTCACGCAACTGGCGCGTCCGGACGAGATAGGTGTTGTCACCACTATGCTGGATGATCGCATCCCCGTGGCCCATGTCCCTGAACGCCGCGCGCAGGTCTTGCTCCGCCACAGACTGCTCGAATTTCAAGGTCATCATCGAGCCGCTCGTAAACTCGATCCCAGGGTTTAGGCTTGGCGGGATGAGAAGCGAGATCATCCCCGGTATGATGATCAGGAGTGAAAACAGGAAATACCAGTATCGTTTGCCTACAATGTCCAGCATAGAGTCCTTCTCAATACTTTGCTACTCAAGATACTACCAACCACTGCCCTACTCCTATTATCGCGCAGCGACCTCTGGCTCGCCAGTCAATTCCGGTGTCCTCTCGATGCCAAACAGCCACAGGTTGTTCTGGGCGAATCCGGAATCGATAAGCGCCCTCAGGAATGTCCGCGTAACCACGATAGCCGTGAACATGCTTATCGCGACGCCAAGGAACAGGGTCAAGGCAAAGCCCATGACCAGGCTTGCGCCGAAATTGCTTCCGAACCAATACAGTATAGCACACGTTATGATCGTCGATACGTTGCTGTCGCGGATCGACGTCCAGGCTCGGGCGAAACCGGCCTCTATCGCGCCGCTAAGCGTGCGCCCTGCTCTTAGCTCCTCTTTCATACGTTCAAAGATCAGAATATTCGCATCTACCGCCATGCCTATGCTTAAGATGAAGCCTGCAATACCGGCAAGAGTGAGAACGACCGGGATCAGCTTGAACGTCGCCAAAACGAATAGGGCGTACATAATGAGGGCGACGTTGGCAAGCAACCCTGGCAGCCTGTAGTGGGCAAGCATGAAGATCATGACGATCCCAAGACCGATGGCGCCCGCCAACATGCTCTTCTTGACCGAGTCGGCCCCCAATGTGGCGTCGACGTCGTGCTGCGAGATGACCGAAACCGGCACAGGCAGCGCACCTGAGTTAAGCTGAATGGCCAATCTCTGGGCCGAGTCCACGGTGAAGCTGCCCCTTATGAACCCTTTACCTTCTAGGATTGGCTCATCAACTGTTGGCGACGTGACCATGTCCTGATCCAGATAGATGGCGATCTGTCCACCCGTGCGGGACAAACGTGTCGTGAGGTCGCCAAAGACCTGGGCGCCCTTGTCGTTGAACTCGAAGTTCACGACGGGGCCATAGTTCGGGTTCACTGTAACGTAAGCCCGTTTGAGGTCATTACCCGTCAATCCGGTCGGTTTTTCGACAGGGTTACCCTGGTCGTCCACGGTCTTTTCTCTGAACTCCAGCTGGGCCGTCTGGCCAATAAGTTTCTTAGCCTCTTCGACATCCTTCACGCCAGGCAGCTGAACTGCCACTCGATCGTCTCCCTGCAACTGGATGACCGGCTCGCTCACGCCATAGGCGTTGATACGCCGATCGATAGTCTGGACGACACCTTTCATCCGGTCTGCCCACTCTTCCTTCGGCACCTTTGAAAGATCCGCCTGGAGGACCATGAATGTCCCACCCTGCAGATCTAGGCCTAGTCGGGTTCCCTGCCTGTCGAAGGTGAAGTCACCCAAGCGAATGTGAATGCCATTACTTTCCGGCCACGACAGGATGTTAGGAAGATAATTGGTGGGTTTCTGTGGCCAGTCAACCCAAAGGGCTAGCAGAGCGAGGATGATAATACCGACCAGGATTTGCGTATTGGCCTTTCGCACGAGTTTTGACCTCCCGATAATAGACGAGACCGACAAATTATAGTTAGTTTGTGAAAGGTTTGTCAAATGAAGGCGGGGGACATCTTAGTTGCCTGCTTTGGTGCGATTGAGGGAAACTTGCAAATCGCTGGCATCTGTGATATAAGTACAGCAGCACACCTAAGTTAGGGGGGTAGGGCAATGCCATTCGGGTTGGGGGCACCAGAGTTAATAATCATTCTTGTGATCGTGATCGTTATCTTCGGCGTGGGACGCTTGCCGGAGATCGGCGGGGCGTTGGGCAAGAGCATTCGGGAGTTCAGACAGGCCAGCACGGATTCCAATCCGGAAGAAAAGAAAGAGACTAAGACCAGCTAGCTTGGCTCAGTCGCTTGCGTTGGTGTAGTCTGATACGGTATAATGTGATGGGCGCGGGCCGCTAGCTCAACTGGCAGAGCAGCTGACTCTTAATCAGCCGGTTCAGAGTTCGAGTCTCTGGCGGCTCACCCGTGACCCCTGTGTAATGCAGGGGTTTTTTAATGGCTTCGCAAGTGATCACTCACCATGGGACTCCTGTAGTTGGCTGGGGGGAAGTGTTTGCAGCTTCACGCGAGCACCAATACTGCAGTGTGCAAGGCCGTCTTTGTGAGAAAGGGTGTTTGTGCTATACTCGTTGGGCCTTCGGGCAGTACGCGATTTTCAGGCCCTGTTGCCATCGGTCCTTCGGATTCATTGGGTCGACGAGTCTTTGCATGACCGAACCTTCCGAACGCTTCTATCCTTTTCGCCCTTTTGCCAAGAACGTAGCTTGACCACCTAGCGTGCAGTGCTATGATGTCTTCACGCATCCCTTCTTCAGCCTCTCGCGGTCTGGTCCTTCCGTAGAAGGGTGGTGGATAGGAGGGAAGTGGTTGAGAGGCGCCTGCGAGTTGAGCGCTTTATTTGTGTGTAGTTGAAGAATAGGGTAAGGGAGCGAAAACGTGAAGCGTATCATTCCTCTTCTGGCTGGCATCGGTCTTATCATGCTAGCTCTGCGCATCACAACATATGCCGAGAACCCAACCCCTACCTTGACACCCCAAGTCTATTTACCGCTTGTTGCAAACAATGTTAGTGAGCAAACGGCTACGGCATCGCCGACTGCCACTGCTACGGCTACAGCTACCAGCACGGCTACAAGCACACCTACTTCAACTCCTTCTTCCAGTCTGATCATCAACCAGCAGCACGTAGATGTATTCAGTCAGATTCCCGACAACGCTGTTGCCAAC
>JAMDCE010000324.1 GCA_023489135.1 Chloroflexota bacterium | reverse complement strand
TCCAGATGCCCTTGCCTCAGCGAATGAAAATCCACGAAATGTAGTGCCAATTTCTTGCCTTTTCACGCTCAGATCAGAGACCCCCGAGCGTGAAACTGCGGAAGTTGGGATAGCTCACCGAGCGTGCTCGTACGCTCAGGCCAACCGGCCGATTGTCTTCACTCTCAATTCAGTGGCGTAGCTTTCAGCCATCAGCGATCAGTCGTCGGCCAGCGCCGACGTAAAATAGCCGCCACTTGATCGCTGAACAAAGGCTCAGTGGTGATGGTGGCCGCCATCGAACCAATCCCCGGTAATATGGCCGTGGTCCATCATATCCTTGTTCATAAGGTAGGGGATGATGTCGTCCTCCACGCTGTAGTCACCGTCGTAGACGTCGAAGGGTCGCCGAGGAACGTATCTGACCGGCCGGCGGAGACGCAGCACCAACAAAACCAGGAAGACAACGCCCAGAAGGATCCACCCTGGCGTGGTGCAGCACAGAAACGAGAGGCCAGTGAAGATCCACTGAGCGAAGGTTTCCACCACAGATCTCTGTCTCCCACAACCAGTACCAAATGAGTCGCCAATGGCGAGTGTAACGCTTGGAACGACGAGTGGCGTAGCTAAGTGATCGCTTCTGACGGTGCCGGGACGCTCAGTTAGCACTACGACGGTTTATCTCGTAAGGGATCCGTCTTAAATGAGATTGAATGAGTGCCTCGCCAACGCTTGCCTATTTCCATTGTGGCACAATGGCTAACAAAAGAGCTTGGGCAATGGGAGTTGGATTAGCTCCTCTAGCTTCTCTAGCTTCTTTAGCTTCTCGATCGTTTCCGGACCGACGCCCTTGATACGCGTCAACTCCGCGAATTCCGTTATCGGGCGTGCAGCGATTATCTTCTCAGCAATGTCTTTTCGAATCCTCGTTTTGTCAACAAGAACTTGTGTGGTGGCCTCGTTCATGAATCTCACAATGGGGTCCACTGTCTTATCTGGCTCCCTGGTGGCACTCGACCCTGGTCGGTCGTTGCTGTTTGGAAGTAGTTGCTGAATTGCCTCCGGTGCTCCCTTATTAGTTGTTACCAGTTGATAGAGGGCAGTGAAAAGCGTTTCGTATGTCTTGCCTCCAACGCCCTTGATTCTCCCTAACTCTCTGAAGCGCCTGATCGTATGTGTGCTTATATTTGTCGCAATGCCTTTTCGAATTCGCCATTCCGAGGTCATTATCTGCTTTGTCGAGCTGTTGAGTCTGTCAACCATAAGCCGCTCTATTCCACGCGACTCTGGTTCGGTATCTAGACATATGAATACCGGTATCGTGGTTTCTCCAAGATACTCTTCCATAATGGGCCTTATATCGTCCCAATCAAGATTCCCCAAGCTACAACCCAGTCTTGGAAAAGCGATTGACTCGATACCCATCTGCCCAATGTTGGCAACGAAGAATTTCAATCCTTCTCGCACCCACTCAATTCTTGAAGGCTCTTTCCAGTGCTTCTTGGTAGGGAAATTAATGATCCAGGGGGCGCCACAACCCGTGTAGATATAAGGGTTTCCGATCCTGACCTCGTTCCGCTTACAGCGTTGGACGTAATCCTCGTGCATTTCGGGAAATCGCAACTTAAACTCAAGCGCAAGGCCCGCGCCCATAACGCCGACGCAATTAACGGTATTAACAACGGTTTGCGCTCGCACGTTAAAAACTGTTGTCTCGGTGTATTCGATGGCCAATCAATGAACCTCTTAGGGTTTTGGCAAGAATTCCTCAGCGTACAACTTTCGCTTAACTTCTACAGGAATAGTGGCACCCTTTGGAATCATCTCACAAACCGATCTCCGTTGTTTTTCTGAGCAGCAGAAGATCTTCTGAATGCGCGTCACAGATATTCTCGGATACACTAATACTTCCGCACATCTGACCCTCTTCCATTCTTTGTCGTCCTTAGCGAGCTGGCTCCAGTGGTGCGACCGAATAATATCCCAAGGAAGGTGATCTAGCTGGTTTTTTTGAGAGCAGAACCTTGTCCATCTAGACGCCGCATTACCGTCGGTAAAAACCGTATGCGGGTCGAGGAGAAGAGAAGGGTCGATACCAAGGAAGACAATAGCTTCTTGCTTCCGTTTGTACACGTACAACATGGGATTCCTAGGGTAGAAGTAAAGGCAAACGTAATCGTGAAGCGGAATATCATAGATAATTCTCCGGCTGCGAAGATCCTGAACCTCCGGATCAGAAATGTCTTTCTCCAAGACTCTCTTTGTTCGGGCTTCATTGTGCGATAGCAACCCGTAAGCCAAGACGTTCGGCAAATTGTCAATGGCCGTCATATGGTACAAATAATTGATGGCGTTCTTGGAAATATACTCCATCTCAACGGTATCTTCAACATTCGGTTGAAGATGGCCGAGTTGATCGCTCAGAATAAGGTCTCGATTCATCCCAATATTGGCGTCCCGCTCAATAAGGTGAATCGGGAGGTTCTCTTTGGCATTTTCCTGCAAATCCAGTTTATCCGAAGGCTCGGACTGAGCCTCTCGAATCGACGCGCTCTTTGGGTGCTGCCGTGATGGCGGTCTCACCCCAAAGACCCGTTCGACACTCTCAAGCTCGAGCCCCAGCAGTGTCGGAGGTCTACACAGTGCGGTGTCTTCAGGGTCATGATCACGGAACCGAGAGTGCGAGGCCTCAAAACTGCCGGTAGCGTAGCAGTAGGCACAGCCATAAATGCAAGTGTCGTAAGCGCCAATGTCGATGGCTTCGGCGCAATTGCACTGTTTCCGGCTCGGGAATCGTCTTAGGCCCTTGTCTATGCCTGATCCCGCCATTTGTAAGAGATCTGCACCTATGCATTGACCGGTCCTAATTCCACGACCGACCAGCCAGGTACCGCAGCAGGAAAAGAAGGCAATACCTCTCGATGCAGCCATGTCCTGAAGCTTGTGAATCAGCCCAAGTTGGTCCTCTAGCAGGGGTTGCTGCATAGCTATCTCGTACTCCTGCTCAATTCGCCGCAGTCCCCGCTCTGCCGCGCCACAGAGGTCCATGAATGAGAAATAGCATCTGCGAGTGTAACCTTCCAGTTCGCGGCTGATAAACTCGAACTGCTCTAAGTGATATGACTCCGGCGTGATTCCGCTAAGCAAAATGGGGTCGTAGCGCCATTGAACCAACTCCGGACCGATCATCTCAGCCAACTGCCTGAATACGGCTATCGCCTCGCTCACAGGCGGAATATGGCTCTCTATCTCCTTGGGGTACCCATTGATGGTGAAATGGAAATAGAAGTGGTACCCTTTATCTCGTAGGAAGTTGAGGTGGCCAAGCAAAGGCTTGGGGTTGCGGGTCCAGAAGACGATCGCCAGGCAGTCATCCGCCGTCAGCGAGACCCGAAGGATTTGCTTCGTGTTGAAGGGGTTGATCCAGTGGCAAAACCCTTCCCGGATGCGGTTCATGAACCACTTGGAGTAAAAGGCCGGTATGTCGGTTCTTCGACTGGCGCTGATGATCCTCATGAATTTACCTCGCCTACCACGTGCCCAACTCCTTCGGCACGGTAATCTGGAAGCCCGAGGGGAGCACCTTTCGTGGTATTGGAATGGCCACGACCATTGATACTGGTAGTGTTGAACGGTTTCCGCGAAATGAAGGAATAAGTAGCTGCTCTCTCCGTAGCCGTCAGGAACGTCGTTCCCAACGTCGTTTGAGTGAAGAGTCTCCTACTCTATACTATCGTCAGAATTGAGATGAAATGAAGGAGGAAGAAGTCCGATAGTTTGTGCTGAGGATGAAACGCCAATCGTCGATGTGCTATTGGCGGCTTCCCATGAGGCTAAGCAGGTGCGGACAGGTTCATGTTGCCGGCCGGGCGTCCTTTAGCTTGAGCTGGAGGGTCCGGTTGCCGTTCCATTCCCTGGCTTCGATGCTGAAGACGAGATCCACGAAAACGGCCCGTTCGAGCGGTTGGGCCAGATGCCCCAAATCGAAACCGATGGCTTCCGAGACACGCCCGCTGCGCGGGTCCTGCAACTTCAACCGAAGGTGCTGGCCTTCCGACCCCACCGGCCTGATTTCCACAACCTTTGCGCCGTAGGCTACAAACAGCGGCGCCGGGTTACCCTGGCCAAAAGGGGCCAGCTCCTCCAACAGGCGATGCGTTTTCCAGGTGACGTCCTTAAGGGCGATCTCGGCGTCGATTCTGACTTCCGGCTGAAGATCCTCGGGACGTATCTCTAATTCGGCCAGATCGAGCAAACGCTGGGTCAGGTCCTCCAGGTTGGCGTTGGCCAAACTGAATCCCGCTGCCTGGCTATGTCCCCCATAGCGGGTTAGGAGCTCGCTGCAACTCTCCAGCGCTCCGACAATATTGAATCCAGTGATGCTGCGGGCCGATCCGTGACTATCCGTCTCCCCGCGATTCATCACCAGGGCCGGCCGGCTATATTCTTCAACCAAACGACTGGCCACTAGGCCGATGACTCCAGGCGACCAATCCGCGCCAGACAGCAGCAGCAACTTGTTCTCCTGAGCCTGCATAGCGGCCTGCGCTCTAGCCTCGCTTAGAATCGCTTCGGTTAATCTCTGGCGCTCGGTGTTCTTCTCATCTAATTCGTCTGCAAGCGACGACGCTTCCTCCGGTGAGGTGCTCCGAAGAAGCTGGTAGGCGATACTGGCGTGATCCATCCGTCCGGCCGCGTTTAGGCGAGGCGCTAAAGAGAAAGCGACATTCCAGGAGTCAATCTCTCCGAGGCGGAGTCCGGATTTGGCGATCAGAGCCAGCAGCCCAGGCCGACTCGTCTGGTTCAAGGCCTTCAACCCGTGCTTGACCAAAAGCCTGTTCTCTCCCACGAGGGGAACTACGTCGGCAATCGTTCCCAGGGCCACAAGATCCAGCATGTCGCGACCCCTGAGGCCATCAAGATGATCGCGCCGTCGCGCCAGGGCTCGCACCAACTGAAAAGCCACCCCTACGCCGGCCATATCTTTGAAAGGATAGGAGCAGCCAGCCTGTTTGGGATTGATCACCGCAGCGGCCGGAGGCAATTCTCCCGATATGGAGTGGTGATCTGTGACAATTATGTCAAGGCCGAGGCCATTGCCAAAACTGACTTCCTCAACGCTGGCGATCCCGCAGTCCACCGTGGCGACCACGGTCGCTCCTTGTTGGGCCAGCGTTTCCAGCGCCGCGCAGTTCAGTCCGTAGCCTTCGTCGACCCGGTGGGGAATGTATGGCATCACTCTTCCCCCCATGGATTCCAGCGCCTGTACCAGCAGGGTCGCCGCCGTCACCCCGTCCACGTCGTAGTCACCGTAGACTGCGATGAGCTCACGGTCTCTGAGCGCTTTCTCGATTCGATCTACCGCCGAATTCATTCCCCGCAGTAGAAAGGGGTCGCCCTGATCTTTGTACTGGGACGAGCAG
>JAMDCE010000695.1 GCA_023489135.1 Chloroflexota bacterium | reverse complement strand
CCGTACTATCGCTTGATAGATAGAATACTCCATATCTCGGAGTTTTGCAACACTCTCGGCCGGTCGCCCTGATGGAGATCCGACTTGAATTATAATACCATTTGGGGGTGGATCTGCCCTATAATAGCGCTTCGCGCCTTCGCGTGAGGCCCCAGTCTAATATAGGGCTGAACCACGCACATTTGGTGTAATGTCCGGCGTCGGATCGTGGCCGATCAGGTGGCTCCGGTCGGGCGGGTCTTCAGCGCGGGCTCGGAGCCGCGCCTCCTGAGCCGCTTGGATTCTTGGGGAATCTCGGCCAGAACGGGCAGGCCGAGAGTGCCTTCCACGTAGGCGGCGCCTTTGACGGTGTCGCTCAGGTATTCCAGCAGGACCGCCAGGCCAATGCCGGCCAGCAGCCCCAGCACGGCCCTCAACACCAGGTCGAGCGAGCGGCGATTCTCCCCCAACTGGTAGGCCGATGGCGGATCGACTATCTTCACCTCGGGGTTCTGAGAGCTGATGCTCGAAAAATACTTGCTGCCCTTCTCGGAGAGCAGCTCACCCACCGCGGCGGCTTCCAGCAAGGCGTCGTTGTGCGATGGTGACGTGATACTTATGCTCATGACCCGGTGAGCTTTCTTCGCTTCCAGGGTGCCAAGACCCCCCGCGAGCTTGCCCGCGAGCTTGGCTCTGAGGTCGCTGTGGAAAGCGGGACTCTGCACCACTTCGATTACGTCGTCGACCAGGTACTCCGAAGCCACGTATGCGTAGTATTCGTCGAAGGTGTAGAACTTGTCGCTGCGCGGCTCGATTTGGGGCTTAACCGCCAGCCGAATGGTGGCTCTGAAGGGTGGAGGGGCTACTCGCCAGGTAAAGGCCACGTTGGAGAGCACCGCCAGGATGACCACCGCCAGAATGATCCATCGTCTCTGCCACAGGATGCCCCAGTACTCCCTGAGTTCCACCTCTTTTCCCCTCCTACCGCTTTTGGTAACAAGCTAGCAGGCCTCCGGCCCAGGAGGGAGGGAAGATCACGTCCCCCGCCTCGATCAGGGCCGCTATGGCCAGGTTGGCGACCGTTTCCAAGGGCCTGGAAGAGCACAGCGCCTTGCTCACGGCGGTGAGCGCCCCGATGGCCGCCGATTTCTGCCGATACTCGTTATCGAAGTATTGGACCAGCCTTCCCGCGTAGGTAAGGCCGCGGTACGCGGCCTTTTCCTCGATGGGCCGCAGACCCTGGGCCCGGAACCTTTCGATGGTGTTCGTCACGTCCTCCATACCGATGTGTCCGTCGGGATCGATTATATACTTCCGGTACAAATCCGGGTAGCCTCGGGCGAAGCGCATCAAGGGGTCTCGACCTTCGATCTCCACATAGTGAATCGTCTTGCCCCCGTGCTTCAGGACCCGATATATCTCGCCGAACGCCTTGTCCTTATCACACGCCTCGACGTGCCCGAGAACGTCGCAGCTCACCACGCAATCGAAGGTTTCATCTTCAAACGGCAGCTCGGCCAGCCGGGCCCGCCCAACCTGGGCGTAGAGCCGACGGGCCTGAAGCAGCGAAGCTAGAGACAGGTCGATTCCGACCACCGGGCCCGCCCTGGTGTAGAGCTTCCACCCCCCGCCGCACCCCAGGTCCAGGACGGTGCCTTTGATCCCCTTGATGTGACGGACGAAGAAGCGCTCTTTCTTCACCAGGAAGTTGCGCAGGCCGCCCGACGAGAAATCCGTCTCGGCCCACTTGCCTTCGTAGAACTGGTCCTCGCCGGTGAAATCGGGCACTCCTTGAACCAGGGGATATTCCGCCCGGCACCCGCGGCAAGACAACAGCGAGCCGAGCTCGATCAGGTCGGCGTGGCATTTCGGGCAGCGGAAGGTTGGCGCAGAAGTCACGTCCGCATCCTCCCCCCCTGCCCTTTGTGCCCTTCCCAGGCTTCGACGACGTACCGGGAGAACTGCTCCTTAAACGAGGTTACGTCGAATCTCGCGGCGTTGCGCCGAATCTTGGCCGGGTCGTACCGCTTGTGGTCGAACCGCTGTAGAGCTTCTGCCAGCGCCTCGGGCCTGGCCTGGCGGATGGGCGGAGCGACCTCACCTTCGACGACGGTCTCCAGCGCGCCGCCGCGCCCGAAGGCGATCACCGGCCGTCCGGAGGCCTGGGCCTCAACCGGCGTAAGGCCGAAATCCTCTTCGCCCGGGAAGATAAGGGCTCGACAGCGAGAGTACAGCGCTTTGCTCTCGGCGTCGCTGACCCGGCCCAGGAACTCCACGTTGGGCCTGGCCATGGCCTCCAGGGCGGGGCGGAAGCGGCCATCGCCCACGATCTTCAAAGGCAGACCGGTCAGATTGAAGGCCTCGACGGCCAGGTCTATCTGTTTGTAGGGGATCAGCCGGGAAACGATGAGGAAATAGTCGTCTATCTGATCGCTGGGTTTGAAAGCGGTCGTGTCGATGGAAGGGTAGATAACGGCGGCCTCACGCCGGTACGACCTCTGAATTCGGTCGGCGACTACGCGAGAGATGGCCACGAAGTGGCTGACCCTCTGCGCAGCCCTGGCGTCCCACCCTCTCAGGCTGCCGATCACCAGGGGCAGGAATGCTCTGAAAACCCGTCCCACCCTTTCTTTCGTGATGTACTGATCGTAGTCCCAGAGGAATCGAGCCGGGGTCAGACAGTAGCAGACGTGCGCCGTGTCTGGCCCGGCGCGCACGCCCTGACAGAAAGCGCTGCTGTTGCTGATCACGACGTCGTAGTCCGAAAGATCAAAGCTTTCGAAGGCGAACGGGTAAAGTGGCAGGAAGGCCTGGTGGTGTTTCCTGGCCAGGGGCAGCACGTTCATGAAGCTGGTGCGCACATCCCAGTTTCGGTATTGGCGGGGCATCACCTCCGGCCAGAAAATAGAGGTGTAGATGGGCGCCTGGGGATACATCTCCTTGAGGACCTCCAGGACCCTCTCGGCACCGCCGTACTGGTTCAGCCACGAGCATACCAGGGCGACTTTCACGTCAGTACGCTCCTCTCGCCAGCAGAACGGCCGGGATGGTGCGCATCATGATCTTCAGGTCCAGCCCCAGGGACCAGTTCTCGATGTACCAGATGTCGAGAAGAACCATCTCGTCGAAAGTGAGGTCGCTCCGCCCACTAACCTGCCACAGGCCGGTCAGCCCGGGGGCGGCGTCCAGGCGCTTGAAGTGCCAGTCCTCGTACTTTTCCACCTCTCGCGGAATGGGCGGCCGTGGCCCGACCAGACTCATGTCCCCGACCAGGATATTATAGAATTGGGGCAGCTCGTCCAGGCTAAGACGCCGCAGCAGCTTGCCCACCCGGGTAAGCCGGGGATCGTTCCTGATCTTGAAGAGGGGTCCGGTTGCTTCGTTCCGGCATTCCAGAGCGGCAACCTCCCGGTCCGCGCCCACCTTCATCGACCGGAACTTGTAGAACTGGAAGTGTTTCCCTTCTCGTCCCACGCGCGTCTGGGTGAAGAGTATCGGGCCCGGTGAATCCAGTTTGATGGCCAGGGCTATCACCGCTATGAGGGGGGAGAAAATCAACAGGACGCCGAAGGATGCGGCCGCGTCTATCATCCTCTTCAGCATCAGGTTCCAGCCCTGAATGGAGCCCTCTCTGACGCCGATGAGCGGAATCCCGTTTATCTCGTCGATATCGACCCGGCTCAAGCTGAGCTCGTAGAAGTCGGGGACGATGCGGAAGCCCACTCCGGCTCGCTCGCACTGTATCATGATCTCGACTATCTTGCGGTGGGAAGCCGAGGGGAGGGCTATGATAACTTCGTCGATTCCGGCGGTTCGAATCAGGCCGGTGATCTGTTCGAGCGTACCCAGGGCCTTGAAGCGGGCGAGGTCTTCGGTACGCTCATCGTCCACGAAGCCGACCACGTGGTAGCCCAAATCGGGCTGGGCGACGAGGTTCTGCATAATGATCCGGCCCTGGGCGCCGGCGCCGACCACGAGCAATCGGTTGAGTCCGATGCCCCTTTTCCGCATAGAGGCCTTTACGGTTGTCTCAAGCACCCGTGCGGCCACCAGGAATACTATGATTAGAGCCCAGGCGTAGAGAAAGATAAGACGCGAGTAAGCGTACGGACGAAAACCGAATACGGCGACGATCACGATGGCGATGGCCACGGTGGTCGCCCCCACTATGGTGCCGGCCTTGTCCATCCATCCGGCTCCCAGCCGAGAGACGTATAGTCGCTGCAGCCCCAGGACGGCGAGCAGAATGCCGGCCAAAGAAAGCTCGATGAAGATGTAGGCATCGAGGGTAACGTAGTCCTCTACGGCTACCTCGGGGCCCAGCTCCAATTCGTAGCGCAGCCACCAGGAGACGGCAAAGGCCAGGTTGATGAGAATCACATCGATTACCACCATGACGATGGCCGGAAGTCGCCTAACTCGACGTCTGCTCAAATGCTCCCCCTCACGTCAACAACTCAGACGATCTCTTCAACCAAGGGCGATCACACCGCAGAGGCGCGGAGGACGCGGAAGCAACAGGTGAAATCTCTGCGCCCTCTGCGCCTCTGCGGTGCATAGCCGTCTTGGTCTTGCCGTCGCGGCTCGACTGACTTATGAAGCAAAGCACTCTCGATAGGCCTCCACCGTTCTCCTGGCTGCTTCTTCCCAGGAGAACGAGCTGGCCCGCTCCAGACCCCGCCGGGCCAGATCCTCCCTCAGCGACGTGTCGCCAAGGACCGTGCGCATCGCCCCGGCCAGCTGGTCGGTATCGGTCGGGTCCACGAGGACGCCCGCGTCGCCGACCACCTCCGGCAGAGCCGAGCCGTCGGAAGTAATCACCGGTGTGCCGCAGGCCATCGACTCCAGGGGAGGGAACCCGAAACCCTCGTAGAGCGAAGGGTACACGAACAAATCCGCGCCATTATACCACATCGGCTCTTCATCCAAAGGCAGATAACCTGGAAGTAGCACGTCCCGGCGGAGGTCGAGGCGCTCGATGGTGGCCAGGATCTCGTCCCACATCCATCCCTTTGCCCCTCCGATCACCAGCCGGTGGGGGATATTCGACTCCTTCTTCAGCCTGGCAAAAGCGCTCAACAGGGTCAGCAGGTTCTTGCGCGGTTCCAGGGTCCCGATGAACAGCACGTAGCGGTCGGGCAAGCCGCGGCGACGCTTGAACGCCTCGATCTGGCTTCGATCTTCGATTTTCCTGAACATGGGCTCGACCCCGTGGTGAATCACCGCCACCTTCTCGGGAGCGATGCCGATGAGGCGCACGATATCGTCTTTGGTATTGTGTGAGACGGCGATCACCCGGTCCGCCCGGCGGACGGAGAGTCGGGTAAACAGGCTCAGATAGGCCCGGTTGGTCCGGTTGAAGGTGTTGGGAAATAGCATGAAGGTGAGATCGTGCACCGTGACGATCGACCGGGAGGCGCAGGCCAGCGGTTGGGCGTAGCCCATCGAATGGAGCACGTCCACTCTCCGTCGCGCCAGCTCGACCGGCAGGATGAGTTGCTCCCACAGAATCCTCACCATCGGCCTCACGGTTGGCCAGCGCGACACCTCCACCCCCAGCTTGCCGTCCGGAGCGAGCTCAGGAGGGTAGTTGGGATCACCCAGGAAGATGGTGTAGCGCTCCGGCCCCGCGATGCCTCGCACGCCGGTGGCGATGCCACGGATGTAGCGGCTGATTCCCGCTCCGCGGTAGGACGAGGAGAAGGATAGCAGATGGGCGTTTATGCCGATGTGGCGGGAGGCCTCCGACGATTTCACCTAACCCAGCATCCTCCGGTACACCTCGTGGGTCTGGTGGGCAATCCTGGCCTGGGAGTAGAGCCCCAGAGCGCGCTCTCGTCCGCGTTCGGCCATTTCGGATCTAAGACCCGCATCGTCCATTACCCTGTTGAGCGCCCGGCGCAAGTCTTCCACGTTGTCCTCAGGGAACACCAGCCCGGCATCGCCGATGACCTGAGGAATCTCCCCCGAATCGGAGCCGATCACCGGGACTCCGCAGGCCATGGCCTCGACCAGCACACGGCCAAACTGCTCCTTCCAGTTGGGCGCCGTCCTGGACGGCAGCACCAGCACGTCGAGGGCCCGCAGGTAAGCCGGAACGTCCCCCGATTTCTGGTGCGGAACGAAGCTGACCCTGGAACCCAGGCCGCAGGCATCGGATTGCCTCCGCAGCTCATCCTTGAGCGGACCTTCTCCCATGAGCACCAGGCGCCACTCCCCCGGCAGGCCGGAAGCGGCGCGCAGGAGGAGGTCAACCCCTTTGGCCTGGATCATCCGGCCCACATAGCCGATGGTGAAGGGCGGCGACACGCCTTCGCTCTGCGCCGAGGTCGGTCCGTCCGGCGAGTAGAGCGCCGGATCAACCCCGAACTGAGGGATCACGCTGATGGGCTTCCGGAAGCCCTTCCTCAGCAGGACGTCTCGAGCCCCCTCGCTACCGGCCAGCGCCCAGTCCGCGTGGGCGAAGTTGTAGCCTTCGAGCTGACTGAACGGGGGAGGGAGCCGTCGAAGAAGGTTCTGCCAGGTAAAGAACAGGGCTTTGGCCCCCGACTTCCGGGACAGGCGCAGGCCCAGAAATGTGGCGAGGTTATAGGGCTCTTCGTCTATGTGGAAAACCTCCGGCTGAACCTCGCGAATCAGCCGTCCCAATCCGGGGTAGAAATGCAGGTGAAAGCTCCCGTTGAAAGCCATAGGCTCAACCACCAGACGGTAGCCCGACACGAAGGCCCGTTCCAGGTAGATGCGGTGGCGGCCCTCTTCCCAGAGGGGCGGCACCGCCACCGTCAGCTCCACACCGGGAATTCGGGCCAGTTCTTCGGCTTTCTTCTGGTAGGCTCCGATCACCAGAGCCTTAGAGAGCATCAGTACGCGCAAGGGTGTATACCTCTGAAATAAAGACCTTGATACACATTGATGGACCGATCGGGCTTTCAGAGTACTCGGACCCCGACCGGGGCGACCAGCCGGTCGCCCCTACCAGTTCTGGGAGGGAAAGCGCTCCAAAATGAGCATCGCCCTCGATTCTGAACGTAGGGGTCCGACCCCGTCTCCAAACAATACAAACCTGCCTACATCTCGTAGGGGCGACCGGCTGGTCGCCCTGGTCGTGATCCGAGCAGGGCAGATACGAACTCGGTCTCCCTGACCCTCCGCGAGCACATAAACCGGCGACCAGGGCAACGCATCTTCGCTCATCCCCGGATGCCCCTGCCAAATTCCTCGAAGGCCGCCAGCGTCTGTTCGGCCGTTTTCTTCCAGGTGAATCGTTGCGCCCTTTGAAGGCCTTTTTGTCTCAGCTGTTCCTGCAGTTCGACGCTTCCCAGCACGTGTCTCATCGCTTGCGCCAGCGCATCCACGTTAGTGGGATCGACGGTGATCGCGGCGTCTCCCACGACCTCGGGGAGGGACGACGCGTTCGAGCACACGACGGGGGTGCCGCAGGCCATGGCCTCCAAGGGAGGCAAACCAAAGCCCTCGTACAGCGATGGATACACGAATAACCTGGCCGCATTATACAACGCGGGGCAATCCTCTTCCGGCACCTTGCCGAGGAAGATCACGCTGTCGGCGATTCCCTCTTTCTTGACTACGTCTTTCAGGTTCGGGAATAGTGAGCTCTGGCTGATCGGTTTCCCCGCGATGGCCAGCTTCACTCGGTTGTCGCTTTCTCGTTTGAACCTCGCGAAGGCCTGTATCAGACGGCCCACGTTCTTGCGGACGTCCAGCCCGCCCAGGTAAAACACGAAGTCGGTGTCCAAGTCGTATTTCCTGCGGGTTGCCTCGGCCAGGGACGCATCGGCAATCCGTCGAAAGTCTTCCTTGGGGGCCAGGTACACCACTCGTACTCTTTGCTCCGGGATCTTCAGCAGGCGCACGATATCGCGTCTGGTGCATTCGGAGTCGGCAACGATCCCCGCCGCGCTCTTGGCGCCGGTTGCCACCAGAAAAGAATAGGCGCGCACGGCGGCGGAGCCTTTGTACTCGTCGAGCATCAGCGGTATCAGGTCGTGCACGGTGACCACGACCCTGGCGGAACACACCAGGGGTGCCGCGAAGTAAGGGTAGTGAACGACGTCTATCTTCTCGCGCTGGCAGGCGAGAGGAACGGAGATCTGCTCGAACCAGACCTTGCCCATTTGTCGCCCCAGGGGGATGGGTGGAAGCGGTGCGGTGTGCGCAGCCACCCGCAAGCCCGGCATCAAGGCTCCACCGCCGGGTCCGATGGCGTGATACTCGTTCTCTCGGTCGATTTCGCCCAGAGCCTCCAGCAAGCGTGCACAGTATTGACCGCTTCCCGTGGTGGAGTGCTGCAGGAAAAAGGTGTTAAACCCGATGCGCAAACCTCGCTTCCCTCCATTCATCCGGCAAGCTGAAATCGATGGTGGATGCCAGGGACGAAAGATGTGAAAAGATAATAACACCGAACAGACGCAAAGTACAATGTTCTCCGCGGCGCATCAACGCCATCGGCAAAGTATCGACGCTTGGAATCGTCAACCTCACGCAACAACTTCTTCCTGTCGCTCGACGGCCGGCCACTCACCGTCAACTCGGTGGAGCTGATTCTCTGGCGTCACTCGTCTCCAGCGAGCTTTCTTCATCCTTTGCCTCAGATTCCAGCGGCCATTGTCCATCCGGCCTTTTGTGCATAGTCACTCCTGCCATTGCAGAGCAGATGCCTCTCGTGGCGTGAACCAGAACCATCGGTGCCTCAAATCACGCAGTTGCATCAACATGCAGTGCCCTGCACGTGTTCTGGTCCGCTGGGACTAAATTCTAACCATTTTGGCGGCTCTTAAAGCGTGCCAAGTGACGCATCCAACGCTCGCGCCATTGACGCCTACCGGTCATAGACAGTCGTACTGCCAGGGGAGAGTACGCGCAACGGAGTGGGAACAACGTGTGCCCAATGGTTTGCGTGCTAAGTGCGATGCGGCCGGGCGGGTCAGTGAACCGACGAATGCCCCAGCTTAAGATGCACGCTGCAACCGCTGCTCGCACGGCAAGATGCGCCGTTACTAGCCAATCGGCCTGTGCATAATCGCGTGCTGCGAAGCGTTGTTTTGCTTGACCTCCAAAGTTGACTGATATAACATAGCGGCGTTGATTCCCTCGGTAGCTTCTCGACATCGGAAGGTGATAAGCGATGACTACGGCGTACCACGCCCGGTTCTTTGCCCATGAACTTAGCCGCCAGGGTGGTGAAGGATTGGAGCGCTTGTCCCGATCTCTGTTCGATGCCTGCGTCGACCTCAACCCTCACCAGATCGAGGCCGCACTCTTTGCCATGCGCTCGCCTGTTTTGAAAGGCGTGCTGCTGGCGGATGAGGTGGGACTCGGGAAGACAATCGAGGCTGGTTTGACAATCTGTGAGTACTGGGCGGAACGGCGAAGGCGGATGCTCATCATTTGCCCGGCATCTATTCGCAAGCAATGGGCGCTAGAGCTCGCGGAGAAGTTTCATCTGCCAACCGTGATCCTTGATGCTAAGACTTGTCGCGAGATCACTTTGGCGGGCAACCCGGATCCGTTCGTGTACGATGGTATCGTCATTTGCTCGATGAACTTCGCAAGCAATCGTGCAACACAAATCAAGCCGATTCAATGGGACCTCGTGGTGATCGACGAGGCGCACAAGCTCCGGAACGCCTATCGGGAGAGCAACCGGATGGGCCAGAACATCCGCTGGGCCTTGGAGGATAGGCGAAAGATTCTGCTCACCGCTACCCCTCTGCAGAATTCTCTGTTAGAGATATTCGGTCTCGCGACGATCATCGGCGAGCACATCTTTGGAGATCTCCCGTCGTTTCGTTCCCAGTACGTGAACGCTGGGGCCAATTACAAAGCCCTTCGCGAGCGACTCACCCCTTTCTGCAAGCGAACGTTGCGAAGTCAGGTCGTCGAGTACATTCAATACACGGAACGAAGACTCATCACTCGACCGTTCAGACCAACCGACGATGAACACAGGCTTTACGAAGCTGTATCGGAGTACTTGAAGCGGGATGACACCTACGCGCTGCCCAGCCAACAGAGGCATCTAACCACCCTTATCGTGCGAAAGCTACTGGCCTCGTCCTCACGAGCACTGGCAGGTACGCTTGAGGTCCTGAGAGACAGGCTTATCAAGTTGCGGGACGAAGGGAAGACTGAGGCTAGCCTGGCGGAGCGCATCATATGGGACGAAGAGATCGACGACGAGCTCCTCGACGAGGTCCTCGACGCCGAAACAAGTGAGGCTGCACCGGAAATACCCACCCGTGGGGGACCGGAAGAGAAGATCGACAGGCAGAAGCTGGGCGCAGAGATCGAGGAGCTGATGCGCTACATCCAGTGGTCTCGCAGCATTGGCATCGAGACGAAGTCACGGTCACTTCTGAAGGCCCTGGAAATCGGGTTTGCGGAGATGGAAAAGATCGGCGCGGCCCAGCGAGCAGTTGTCTTCACGGAATCACGGCGGACACAGCAGTTCCTGCGTGATTTCCTGGAGGCGAACGGCTATGCCGGCCGCTTGGTTACGCTCAACGGCAGCAACAGCGACCCTGAATCTTCGCGAATCCACGACCGCTGGCGCGAGGCCAATCAGGAGACCGGCCGCGCTACCGGCTCTCGGGCCATCAATGCTCGCACCGCTATCATCGAGCATTTCCGTGAAAACGCGAGCATTATGATCGGCACCGAGGCAGCGGCCGAGGGCATCAACCTCCAGTTCTGTTCGTTGGTGATAAACTACGATCTACCCTGGAATCCACAGCGCATCGAGCAGCGCATAGGGCGCTGCCACCGCTACGGCCAGAAGCACGACGTGGTGGTCATAAACTTCCTCAACGAGCGGAACGAGGCCGACCGCCGGGTCTATGAGCTCCTAAATGAGAAGTTCAACCTGTTCACCGGCGTGTTCGGCGCGTCCGACGAGGTACTTGGGACCATCGAGTCCGGCGTGGACTTCGAGCGTCGCATTCTGGACATCTATCAACATTGCCGCACCTCTGAGGAGATCGAGGCGGCGTTCCTCGCACTTCGCCAGGAGCTCGACGAGGCCATCTCGTCGCGCATGTTGGAGACGCAAAAGATACTCTTGGAGCATTTCGACGAGGACGTTCACGCTCGCCTGCGCGTCAATCTTACTGGGGCACAGGTGCAACTGGATCGGCTTGGCTCCATATTCTGGGAGCTGACACGTTTTGTTCTCGCGAAACGGGCGACCTTCGACGACCGCGCCCTCAATTTCGAACTCTTCGACCCACCATCGCAGCAAATCAAGAACGGTATCTATCATATGATTTCCAAGGAGCGCGAGAATATTCCCGGCGAGTTCCTTTACCGTTTGGGCCATCCCTTGGGAGAATATGTTATCGAGAACGGGAGGGATTGCCCAACCCCGGTCGCAAAGGTGAAGTTTGACGTTAAGAGCCACGCTACCAGGATCGCGATGATCGAGACGCTCCGTGGCAGATCTGGCTGGCTTGCGTTGCAGCACCTCACAATCGATTCCTTCGAGCGGGAGGACCACTTGCTCTTCTCCGCGTTTGAAGACGATGGGAACGCACTCGACCAAGAAACCTGCGAGAAGCTGTTTAACTGTGCGGGAGAAGTCACTGGTCCCTTGGACGTGCCGGAGAGCGAGCAGCTTCGCCTCGCCGCGGATTGCGAGCGCCACGTGATGGCCACTATCAGCAAATCGTTAGACCGCAACAACCGGCATTTCAACGAGGCCAGGGAGCAACTTGAGAGATGGGCCGACGACATGATCCTGGCCGCCGAAAAAGAGCTTCGCGACACCAAGGAACAGATCAAGGCACTCAACCGGCAAGCGCGGCAAGCTACCACAGTCGAGGAGCAACGCCAGGTGCAGGAAAAGGTCAGGGAACTGGAGACCAGGAAGCGCCGCCAGCGACAGCGCATCTTCGAACTGGAGGACGAGATAACAGAAAAACGCGACCGGCTAATCGAGGCGCTGGAAAGGCGCATGCGGCAACGGACCGCGAGCGAGACACTTTTCACGATCCGGTGGACAGTCGCGTGAGGGGAGGATACGACAATTGAACTCATTTGATAAGCTCAAGGGGAAGCTGGCCGAACTATTTCAGCTCGATCAAGCCGATCTCGACTTCGGCATTTACCGCATTATGAATGCCCGTAGGGATGAGATCACACGCTTTCTGGATCAGGACCTTCTGCCCCAGGTGCGCGAGGCCTTCAGCCAGTACGAATCATCCGACAAAGCTTTGTTGAAGAAGCAGTTGGAAGAAGCTGAAAACAGCGCTCGGTCCCTCGGCGTTCCACTCTATTCGGTTCCGAAAGTGAAGGAGTTAAGGGAGAAGTACGAAGTCGCTGCCGTGGACGTGGCTGCCCTGGAGAGCGAAGTCTACGACCACCTTTTCACCTTCTTCAGTCGCTATTACGACGAGGGCGATTTTATCTCCTTGCGCCGCTACAAACAGGGTGTCTACGCCATCCCATACGAGGGCGAGGAGGTAAAGCTCCACTGGGCCAATAGCGACCAGTATTACGTCAAGACTACTGAGAGCTTCCGAGACTACGCCTTCAAGACGCCAGGCGGTCGAGTGCATTTCAAGATCGTGGACGCCGATACGGAGAAGGACAACGTCAAGGCCGCGGACGGCACGGAGCGACGATTCGTGCTTGAGGGCGACCCACAGGTTGCCGAGGCGAATGGCGAGCTCGTCGTCCGGTTCGCGTACCGGGCTGACGAGGAAAAGCGCAAACAGGAAGCAATCAACGCGGAAACCGTCGCTCGCATTCTAGCGGCCCTTGATGATGAAAAGCTCGCCCGCTGGCGGGACGTCCTGTGCTACAAATGGCGGCGCGCTGACGGCACGATAGCCGACAGGACAGTGCTGGAGAAATACCTTTATGACTACACGAGGCGCAACACTTTCGACTATTTTATCCACAAGGACTTGGGGCGCTTCTTGCGGAACGAGCTGGATTTCTACATCAAGAACGAGGTAATACGGCTGGACGACGTCGAGGAGGAGAGCGCACCGCGCGTCGAGCAATATCTCTCCAAGATCAAGGTGATCCGCCGCATCGCGCACAAGATCATCGACTTTCTAGCACAAATCGAGGATTTTCAGAAGAAACTCTGGCTCAAAAAGAAGTTCGTGATCGAGACGAACTACTGCGTAACGCTCGACCGCGTGCCAGAGGCACTTTACCCGGAGATCTCGGCCAATGACGGCCAGCGCCAGGAGTGGGTGCGCTTGTTTGCGATTGACGAGATCAAAGGCGACTTGTGGAGGCCGGCTTACTCTAACCCGCTGAGCATCGAGTTTCTGAAGGCTAATCCGTCGCTAATGATGGATACGAAATTCTTTGACGCCGGTTTCAAAGCTCGACTAACTGGGTCGATAGAGGACTTTGAGGACGAATGCGAAGGGTTGCTAGCCCATTCGGAGAATTTCCAGGCGTTGTCCCTGCTTAACGAGCGTTATCGAGGGAAAATAAAATGCCTCTACATTGATCCTCCATACAATACTGATGCGGGACCTATTCTCTACAAGAATGGCTACCGCGCATCGTCTTGGATTGCGCTGATGCACGACCGTCTCCTTGGGTCAGGCTCTATGCTCGCCGCCGATGGCGCGATCTGCGTTACTATCGACGACTACCAAGTCCACGAACTAGCATTTCTGTTGGACCAAGCGTTTGGCAGATCAAATCACTTGGGAACAGCCGTCATACGTAATAATCCATCCGGACGATCAACTGTTCGGGGCCTCTCCGTCTGTCACGAGTACGCATTCTTCTACAGGCGCACCGAAGCTGCCAGCCTGAAGAGACTTCCGAGGTCGGAGAAACAATTGGAGCGCTTCACGGTCGAGAACGGAGAGCACGTTGACTGGCGGAACTTTAGGAAGGACGGAGGCGCTGTTACGCATCGTGCACAGCGTCCCAAGCAGTATTACCCGTTGTACATAAATCCCGAAACCAAATCCATTCGAATACCTGCGCTCACTTGGGACAAGGGTCAGAGACAATGGACTGTGCTCGAGGAGCCGGGCGAAAAAGAGACCGCCATCTGGCCAATCGACGAGAAAGGAAGGGAGAGGGTCTGGAGCCTCAATCACCTGTCTGCCTTAGCTGGCTTGAGCGAATTGGAAGTTAGGAACTCGAAAGCAGGCGGCATTCAAGTATTTCGCAGGCACAGGCCAACTGAAGGCGTCCTGCCACGATCGTGGTGGGACAAGAGCACCTATGCCGCGCGCGAGCATGGAAGCGCGATGCTCACGAACCTGTTTGGCGGGCCTTCCGTTTTCCCCTTCGCGAAGTCGCCATTTGCAGTCCAAGACTGTCTGTGGGTTTCCGGCCTCGACAGCAAGGCAGAAAGTTACGTCCTGGATTTTTTCGCGGGCTCGGGCACTACGGGGCAAGCGGTCATAGAGTTGAACAGGCAAGATGAGGGGGAACGAAAGTACATCTTGGTGGAAATGGGCGACTATTTTGACTCCACGCTTAAGCCGCGTGTCCAGAAGGTTGTCTACTCCAAGGACTGGAAGGACGGCAAGCCGGTTTCGAGGGAGGGGTCCAGCCATATGTTCAAATACATCCGCCTTGAATCCTATGAGGACGCTCTTGCCAACATCGATCTCAGGCGGACGCCGGTGCAGCAGTCGCTTCTCGATAGGGCCGAGGACTTCCGTGAGTCCTATCTGCTCAAGTACGCGCTCGACGCCGAAGCGAAGGGCAGCCAGGCGATGCTCAATGTCGAGAACTTCGACGATCCTTTCAATTATAAGCTGCTAGTGGGCACCGGGTCAGTCGGAGAGACGAGGGCCGTCAACGTCGATCTGGTAGAGACTTTCAATTGGCTGCTTGGCCTCAAGGTGCGCCACATCGACTTGATTCAAGGCTTTCGCGTGGTCGAGGGTGAAAACCCCGAGGACCAGAAAGTGCTCGTGATCTGGCGGAAGATCAGGGACCTCGCCGAAACGGACCCGGGAGTGATCGCGACGGCGAGAGAGAGGTCTAATCGCGAGCTGGGCGAGTTCTTCAGGAAACAACAGTACAACGCCTTGGACTCCGAATTCGATTTGATCTACGTTAACGGCGACAACAACCTGATGAACGTGCCGCTGGCACCGGCCGGTGAGGGCCAGGAACCGCGCTACAAGGTCCGGCTGATCGAGGAGGAGTTTCAGCGGTTGATGTTCGACGTGGAGGGCGTGTAAGGAGGCAGTTATGGCAAGATATACGACCTCAAGCCGAGCTTCAACCGCGAGTATGAAGAATGTGAGCTTCGAGCATCGGCTGGTCCAAGCAAACTGGCTGCTCAATCTCTTTGGCACGGCGACATTCAAGAATCTGGCCGAGCGCATGCGCGATCCGGAGTTCGAAGGCTTTGACGAGGACGGAATCTCGCATTTTCACCAGTGCCTGAGGACACTGGTTCAGCGACCAGAGCTGCACAACGACCTGCTGCTGACCTATGACGGGAACATCGTCCGTCACTGGAAAGCGATCACCGAGAAGCGCATCGCCGACGGCCACCGGCTCTATCCGAAATACTTTCAGTACCTCTGCCTGCTATTCACAGAGATCTATCTGGACAGGTACTTTCGGGATCCCGACCGGCTGCTGGCGGATCTGAACGTTTACGCGGCGCGGTTCAACGCGGGCGATACGCCACAGCAGAGAGCACTTGGCCAGGCCTTTGCCGATGGGCTGCCGACGGAGATTCAGGTCAGGCCATACGGGCTTGATGACTTGCGTAAGCTGGCGTTCTGGACGGCGACCGGGTCCGGCAAGACTCTGATTATGCACGTCAACATTCTGCAGTACCGGCATTATCTGAAATTGCACGGTCGGGAGACTGATCTAAATCGGACGATTCTGCTCACGCCGAATGAGGGCTTGAGCCTGCAACATCGGGACGAATTCGATCTCTCCGGCATGCCCGCTGACTTGTTCGACAAGGACGCCGGCAGTCTATTCGCGGGAGAGAGCATCGAGATCATCGACATTCACAAACTGCGCGAGACTTCGGGCGAAAAGACCGTAGCTATCGACGCTTTCGAGGGCAATAACCTTGTCCTGGTTGACGAGGGACATCGGGGCACGAGCGGCGCCGAGGTTGGGGAGTGGATGCAGAGGCGCAACCGCCTGTGCGAGAAGGGATTCTCATTCGAGTATTCGGCTACCTTCGGCCAGGCGGTGAAGGCCAGCAGCAATAAAGACCTGGCGCACGAATACGCCAAGTGCATACTCTTTGATTACTCCTACAAATATTTTTATGGCGACGGCTACGGCAAGGAATATCGCATACTCAACCTGGAAGACGACTCGAACGAAGAGCATCGCCGCCGATACCTGACAGCGTGTCTCATGGCTTTCTACCAGCAACAGCGCATATTCAGGGACAAGCCTCACGAACTGCGGCCGTTCCTGATTGAGAAACCGCTCTGGATCTTCGTCGGCGGCAGCGTGACCAAGACGCCGAGCAAGAGGGACGTGTCAGACGTAGTAGACATCCTGCTGTTTCTAGCGCGTTTCGTTAAGAATCGTAGCGAGAGCGTTCGCTATCTGGACATGCTGCTGCGCGGCAACTCCGGACTGCAAGATGCCCACGGGCACGAGCTTTTCGCGGGGGCGTTCACTTACCTGGGCCAGCTTGGCCTATCGGGCGACCAGGCTTTCCTCGACATCGTGACCACGGTTTTCAACGCGCCCGTCCCCGCGGCGCTGCACGTGCGGCAGATCAAAGCCGGCGGCGAAGCGGAAGGAGAAGTTGCCCTGCATATCGGCGAAAGCAACGAGCCGTTTGGAGTCATCAACGTGGGTGATCCGTCGGGGCTACGCAGGCTTTGCGAGGCTCACCCCGAAGACATAGAGGTTGCCGAAAGCGAGTTTTCCGAATCTCTATTCCGTCGCGTGAATGATGCCAATTCTACGATCAATGTCCTGATTGGCTCCAAGAAGTTTTCGGAGGGATGGTCGAGCTGGCGGGTCAGCACCATGGGCCTGATGAACGTGGGCAAGAATGAAGGCTCGCAAATCATTCAACTCTTCGGCCGTGGCGTTCGGCTCAAAGGGCTGGATTTCTGTCTAAAGCGCAGCCGTCAGATCGTCGGAGCGCAGGCTCCAAAGGAAATGGAGAGGCTCGAAACGCTCAACGTATTCGGAATTCACGCGGACTACATGCGCCAGTTCAAAGAGTACCTGGAGGAGGAAGGGCTGCCAGCCAACGAGGATCGTATCGAATGCATCCTGCCGGTAGTGAAGAACCTTGGAACGAAGCCGCTGAAGACGGTTCGGCTGAAGGAAGGGGTAGACTTCAAGCGACAAGGTCCCAATCCGACGCTCGGACTTCCCAATGGCAAATCGATAAACGTGATCGTGTTGGACTGGTACCCTAAGGTCCAGGCTCTCGCCAGCGCTCGGGGCCAAGCGCCCTTGGACACGAGAGAGCCGGACAAATGCTCGTTCAGCCCAGACCACCTGGCCTTTCTAGATCTGGACGAGCTTTACTTCGATCTCCAAAGCTTCAAGAGCGAGCGAGCCTGGTACAACCTGAACCTCACCAAGGAAGGGATAGCCGAGCTGTTGGCTGATTCAAGCTGGTACGCGCTATACATTCCAGAAGGGGAGATGGAGCCGCGGTCCTTCGAGCAGGTCCGACAGTGGCAGGAAATCGCGTCGGCCCTTCTTCGCAAATACTGCGACCGGTTCTACTTGGCGCAGAAGGCAGGGTTCGAGCAGGCGCACCTTGAATACCGGCCGCTCACGGAGCAGGACAGCAATTTCATCGAGAGCTACGCATTTCTCATCGACCAATCGCGAGAGGACATCAAAGCTAAACTGGTGGAGATCGGCAAAGAACTGAAGGGCGGAGTGTTGCGCAACATAGAGTTCCAAGGAATTGGGACCATTGCGTTCAACCAGCACCTATACCAACCGCTGATCTACGTGAACAGCGATCTCGTCGAAGTGCGGCCAGTGGCCTTGAACGAGGGGGAAAAGGACTTCGTGCTCGATCTGCAACGCTTTTGCACTGAACACAAGGACTACTTCGGCGACAAAGAACTCTATCTGCTGCGCAATATGACGCGGGGCCGGGGTATCGGATTCTTTGAAGCCGGCAATTTCTACCCGGATTTTATCCTCTGGCTGCTCGCCAGCGGCAGGCAGTACATCAACTTTGTCGACCCGAAAGGACTGCGAAATCTGAGGGGAGAGGACGATCCTAAAATCGACTTCTATAAGACGATCAAGTCAATCGAAAGTGACCTTCGAGCTCAGGACCCAGCCGTCACTTTGAACTCCTTCATCATCTCGAACACGCGGCTGAGTGAGATATCATGGTGGGGCGGTGGCATGACCAAGGCAGATTTCGAGAGCAGGCACGTCCTCTTTCAAAAGGAGGACAAGGATGTGTACATCGGGAAATTGTTAAGAATGGTGATGGCCGAGAAGCAACCTACGTAATGATTCTTGGTAGGTGCCGGTCAGATTCTAACTGGTCCGTTGACGCCAGACCATGAGTGGCTCGCCTTCTCAAGACCATAAACCTATTGCTGCTTGAGATCACAGCTTCGTTGACACGCGCTTCAAGTTTGGTTACTTGGGCTGCTCTCATTTCGTCTTGCTGCCTCACCAATTTGGTAAAGGAAGGATAATAATCCTTCAAACGATGAGGCGGATCAAAGTCCAAAGCGTCGATTGGGTAATGACTTCCTGCCTTAACTAAAGCTGCGACATCATTGGCAACCGCTTTGGGTGGGACGAACACAACGCCGAAATGAACTGGCGGGGGCATCGTGTCGCGCCTTCTGAATGTGAGGAAGTCTTCTTCAATCGGCCTCTGACGGTCGCTGACGACATCAAACATTCGGAAAACGAGAACCGGTTCTATGCGTTGGGACACACCGATGCGGGCAGGCACCTCTTCATTGTTTTTGCGGTCCGCCGAAACCAAGTCCGCGTGATATCGGCGAGAGACATGAATCGCAAAGAAAGGGAAGCGTATGAACCCAGTTACCAAGAAGATACCTAGGTTCAGTAGCGAGGACGAGGAAAGGGAGTTCTGGGCAGGACATGACTCAACCGAATACGTGGACTGGGGGAAAGGGAAAAGGGCCGTCCTGGCAGAGCTTAAGCCTTCGATGAAGACTATCTCTGTAAGGTTGCCGGAGGCGATGCTGGAGGAGCTCAAGCTACTTGCCCACAAGAAGGACGTACCTTATCAGTCACTTCTCAAGGTATTTCTGGCGGAAAGAATCCGCGAGGAACTCAAGGCCGGCTGATCGAAAGGGCCTTTTGCTTGATCCCATTGATAATGCAAGCAGGCCCTTCAGGGATATCCGGATTACCCATCTTGCTTACCCAAGTTCCTTCAATCCTTGATTGATTCCGCTGATATCGAAAGCTTCTGGGTCAAAATCACCCCCAACCCATTCCAGCATCTCCTCGTGCTCTGGGTCATTACGGTTGCCGATAACTTCCAGAAAGTGCTCGTATCCCCAAGTTCCGCCGCAGTCCTCGGGCGGAGCAGAGCGCCTTCCAGCGAGACAGAGAGGGTATTGCTTCCCCGGCTCAGGCTCCAGGATTTTCTCAACCAGAATCTCGTGCATCCAGCCATCACCAAAGTCGTATTCGTAAGCAAACTTGCTTCTCTCGTGATGGATCACCTGGGGAAGCCTGACCCTTTTCTCGTTGACCGTTTTCTCCCATCCAAAGTCAGGGTCTGGCTCCCCATAGTATCTGCCTTCGATGATGAACTGGTGAAGATGAGAATCGGTCCAGCCCATAACTACCTGCAGCACCTTATGCAGCTTGTAGAGGGTGATGTCGCTCCTCACCTGGATTCTTCGCCAAATCGGCGGCTTGATACCCTTTAAGGTGACTTTGAGTTGATAGATATCGGATGTCGCCGGTCGTTTGGTAACCATTTTCATCGTCCTTGAGCTCGGACCTAGTCCAGCTTTGCCAATAGCATCTGTAGGCGATTGTAGCACCTCTCATCTCCACCAGGCAAGAATCTTGTTTGCATCGTGGTGAATAGAATGTGATGTAGCCAATGGGCGATTGCCCATAGTTTCGGCAATGCGATGGGCTGCCAGCGGCATACTGCAATTCACCTGCAGGTGTTGCGGAAGGATACCTGGCTTAGCCTGCCTTTGCCAGCGGTTCAGCTACCTTCACAACCACGAACGCACCCAGTGCGTCGAGTACGCGCTGCGCCCGCTCGATCGTGATTCCGTGATACTCATTACGCTCGTCCCGCGAGACGATAGACTCACTCACCCCTAACCGCTTGGCCAATTCTTGCTGGCTCATCCCGTTGGCGATTCGCAAAGCGATCAGCAGCCGGCCAATTTGAGTAAGACTATTGATCTCTGGGAAGCTGCGACGACGCACGTGCTCATACCACTCGACCTCTTCTACTAACTGTGCGTGAAAAGACAGCAGCGGCTGCATCGCCCGATCAATCTCTTCATCTGAAAGACCAGCCTTCACAAGTGCCTCTCTCTGTTGAACTGCGACCTGCTGGTCCTGCTTCAAGCGCCTTAGCGCCTCCTGGTACTCCGTCTCACTCCGAATCATATCTTTTCGCTCCTTTTGCTGGCTTTCTCGAAAAACACCCTACAACAGCCTTACTTCACGATCCGCACTATCCCCTTGGGCGTGAAGGCATTACGTGACAGGCGGAATGCGGACGGAAACTCTAACTCGTTGCCGAACTGATCACGAATGCCGGTCAGCAAGCCCGGAAAATGAGGATAGAGCTCTACTCGGTAACGGTGCCACATTGGCAATTGACGCTTGGCAGAGTTCGGGTCAGGTCTTCTGCTCGATGGATCCCAAGTCCACACCTTGAAGGGATCAAGTGCATTCAAGTCGCGCTCAAGCTGGCCAGTGGCGAAGTAACGTACGTCACACTCGAAATAGCCATCGATGTCGTTCGGGTGGTCCTTCTCCTCGACAAACGAGCCGTTGACGAAGATCCTAGATATCCCAACCTTCCACAGTTGCCCAGCCAGTATTTCAAGATTGTCGACTAGGCGGGCACGCCACTCCTGATCCCAATTGATTGACACAACATTCTGCCCCGTAACCAGGAGCGACTCACGCAGTTCAGCGAGCGTCATCTCGTAGTCTCCCGGAGGCAGAACCCCATCTACGGTGAAAGCTGGCAATGTCATAAGCACGACCTTCTTGATGTTTGTGCTAATCTTAGCAGATATGCTAAGTGGTGTCAACGTTTCTGTGGTCACTGTCAGCGACCAGATGCTTTCGCACTCTAGTTCCGACAGAGATTCTCCCGAATCTACCTTCGGTGAACGACAAGTCATTGGGAACAGACTGCGCCCATCGGCTTGACAAGGTGTCGGTATTGCACCTCCCTTGCTTTAGATGTGAGAGCTTGTCGAAAGGAATCCCAAAAGGTCTTCCCCACGACACGCGATCCAAGTGCTTTGAGCTCTTGATTGAACGAAGGCAGTCTGCTATCTTGCTCAGAGGAGGACGATCAACCAGAGAGGGATAGAAGTAGGCATTCTCGACAACCACAGCCAAATCCCGCCCACGATGCAGGAAGCCTTTACGGGCCGCTTTCTGAGCGCGCGGCTGGCAGGGCTGCAGTTTCACTACTCTCCCTGCTTGCACATAAAGACCTTCAGGGTGGCAGAAACGTACGGTGCCAGTGTAGATGGATTCAAGAAGGGCCTCAGGGCACATCTTGCCGAAGCGGAAGACACCGGCGCGAGCTAAACTCGGGCCTGCGTCGGTTGCTAGAGCCACGGAGCACACTGGTGGATCTGTTAGCTCAATGATACGATGGGAGTTAAGGAGAAATGGAACAGCTCTCTGCAATCAAGGCCCAGATCTATGACATCGGTCGCCAGATGGTGAATTGTGATAGGAGGTGCGAGGGTGTCGGGAACGACAAGGAAGAAGGAGTCCTTCCGCGCTGCCTTATATTTGAGGTCGATAGGCGCCCCACGGATAGGGGCTCAGTGATTGTAGGCATCAACCCTGGCCAGTCCGGGCACAACGAGCGCCAGTTCTACATCGACAACGGCCGAAGCTATGACCAGGTTCTCGCCTATTGGGATAAACGCATTCGGGAGGGAGTTTAGAATCTCTTTCGATGATTGGTGGGATGGGAAGCTCGGAAAGGCTGGTTGGGCAGACACGACAGACGGAAATTCTGGCTATCGCTAACCCTACATACCACTGGAGCGCCTTCCGACACATTGCGCGCATTTTGGCTAAAGCGTTGTTGCCGGGCGAGAAACCGACTATAATACAATCATCGGTTAGTCGATGTTGGCAACAGCTCTGTGCCTAGCAGCCACACATCACAAATCACTACAGGTGTGGGAAAATGGCAACTGGAACTCGAACGGAGCATCCTCATATAGTAGTTGCTCGCGGGGCCGGCGGAGACCAGGCCATCGTGAAGGGCACTCGCCTCTCTGTTGTGCTGCTAGCCTCGCTGCTCAACCGGGGCGAAACCCCCCACGGCATCCTTTCTCTATACCCCAACCTCTCGCCTGGTGCGCTGTACGATGCGCTCTCCTATTACTTCGACCATAAAGAGGAGATTGATCGGGAGATACAGGCTGGAGATCTAGACCGGGTGCTTGGTGAGTTGCGGAGCGATCCTGGAATGGTGGAAGTAGGCCCAGGTAGGTTTCGCAGGAGGAAACCTTTTGGAAGTGGGGCGTGATCGCCCTCTACCTTGACGAAAACATTCCACCGCTCGTCGCCAAGACACTTCAAGACGAACGGTATGATGTGGTCAGCGCGCACGAGGTAGGAATGGCCGGAAAACCCGACGACGAACAACTCCGCTACGCGGCTGCTGATGGCAGGGCAATTCTCACCTTCAACCAGAAACACTTCCGGCCGCTGTACGATGAGTGGTGGTTTGAGGGGCGAACACACTGCGGCATCATATTGTCCAGAGAGTTCAAGATTGACGAAGTCGCGGAGTTGCTCCGCCTCATCCGCAACTTGATAGAGCGGAATCAACCTCAGGATTTGCACGACTCCCTGACTTTTCTACGGCAATACCGCTGAGCTGCAAGTCGAGGAACCGAGCCGACTTTGTCTGCCAGGCCAAGAATCTTGTTGCCGCGCCAAAAATGCGGTATTATAGGGCTAGAGGTCGAGCGATGAGGCGACAGCCAGACTGAGGTTGTTAAGGTCGTCAAACCAAGCTGATTTCGGGCGAATTGGGGCTCCGGACACCGAGCTTGCTTCCCAGCAGGTTGTCGCGAGTTCGAGTCTCGTCTCCCGCTCCAAATAGGGTGTAATCCTTAATCGGAGGGGACGTGCTTGGCTGCCTCACCGATAATCTCCAGGCGACGGAAGACCGCATCGCGCACCAGGTTATTCGCCAGAAACTCCTCGTGGGCAATACCACGCGTGTACTCTTGGATTCTCTCGATGCTCTCCGCAATATCGTCGATTTAGAGCCTGACATCGCGCAAAACAAGGTTGTTGACGAAAGAAATCGTTCAAGCCGGCGTTCGGTGTTCTAGTCGTTATATCGAGAAGGATCAGGTCCGGCATCCCACGCTTGACTGCCTCTAGACCTTCTCGCCCGTCGGATGCTGTCTGCACCGTGTAGCCTTCCCCCTCCAACACCACGGCCACCAGAGATACGATGTCCGGGTCATCGTCCACCACGAGAACTGTCTTGGAGTTAGGTCCTGGCATACTTGCTCTGCAAGGGGAGGCTGAAGTAGAATGTGCTCCCCTTGCCCTCCTCGCTCTCGAACCACATCCGGCCGCCGTGCCGTTCCACGATCGTCTTGACGACGAACAGCCCCAGGCCGGTCGCTCCAAAGTAGCCGGGGGTCCCGGCCGGAAAGGGCTCGTAGAACGGCTCGAAGACGTAGCGTTGGCGCTCCTTGGGGATCCCCAACCCGTGGTCCCGAACTGAGACCAGCGCCGTGCCATCTTCAGGCGTGGCGGTCACTTCGATTCGCCCTCCTTGAGGAGAGAAACGAATGGCATTATCCAGCAGTGTGAGCAGAACGCGTCGGATCAGGTCGGGGTCGGCGTCGACCAGCATCGGGCCGGGACGACACAGGATAATCTGATGGCGCTCGCTGGCGTGCGCTGCTTCCTGTACTTCCTCCTCGGCCAGCGACGCCAGATCAACCCTCCGAAGCTCGAGCGGTGTTGCCGACGGACTGACCGTTTCCAGCAGGTCTTCTGCCAGACGAGCAATCCGTCTGGTCTGCCGCTCGATCACTTCAAGGGCGCGTCGGTCCTCGGGTGGACGCACTGCTTGTGGACGCAGCAGGAGTTGCGCGTAGCCGCGAAGCGAAGCAATGGGAGTCTTTAGCTCGTGCGCCGCCGCTTCGATGAACTCCTCACGCAGATGAAGTGTCTCGCGCACCTCTTCATAGAGCCGAGCATTCTCGACCGCGACGGCGCAGAGGTCGGCAAATGGCCTGAGGAACTCGTGCTCCCACTCGGTGAGATGATGATGAACCGGCTTGGCGAGGGTCACCACGCCG
>JAMDCE010000313.1 GCA_023489135.1 Chloroflexota bacterium | reverse complement strand
AAAGCCTGGGATACATCCATACTTACGATTGCCTAACGTCTGCAAATTCGAGGATGGATTATAGTGTCGAACGTACGAGATGGAGGTCGATCAGCACTAGCTGGCTACCTTTATCAAATCATAGGGGTACTGGGCCTGACGGCCCGTGGCAGTTTCTTCGGAGTCTCCCCAGATTCGTCAGAACTAAAAGCCGAGATGACAGTCGCGTCGACCAACGAGTGGTGGCATGAACATCTTGACTCTGATGCGGTACTCCGGCAGTTGGGAATTGACGCCCACGACGAGTATGTGCTTGTGCAGTTCAAGTTCTCTCGCCAAGTTCCGCTCCCGTCACTGGGTCGACCGGACCTAATAGAAATTGCCGGGGCCATGAAGAGGAGTGCCAATCGAGCCAGGAGTCTCGGACATAACGTGACGGGTTATGTTCTGATGAGCAACCGAGGGCTTGGCGCTAGTACAAATGGCACCTTGGTAGACACAACAGTCATGCGCGACCCCGAGGTCAGGGACATTCTGGACAAGCTACGGGTTGTTACTGATTTGCAACTGGCCGAGTGGGACGACTGCCTCAGGCGCTACGGACGACAACTTGGGGCGGAGGAAAACGAGATCGACAGAGGTATTTGGGAACTAATAGGGAAACTTCATGATCAGACGGCCAGAGGGGGAAGTACAGTCATCGACAAAGATAATCTGGCCGAGGCATTTACGGATCACCCGGCGGCATTGCCGCTAGTGCTGGACCGTGTCGTGCCACTCTGCGTCCAGCAACTGAACTGGTTCTCAGATAGACTGAGTCTGCACAGAGAGCCGTTGCGACGACAGGTTTTGGATGAGATTGCAAAAGCAGTCGCGGAGCGGGGATTAGTTGTGCTCTACGGGCCGGGTGGATGTGGAAAGACGGTCGCGCTATGCCAGTGGGTAAAGGAAATGGTTGAGTCCTCGCGGCAGCAGAGAGGAGGTTTCGCCACGATAGGCTCAGCCAGTGATGTGCGGCGGGATTGGGTTGCCAATCTCGTACGCGGCTGGGCAAATTTGCCACCAGGCCATCGCCGCCAGCATGAGCAACTGGCGCATGCGTTGCGCCGGCTACGCATAGCAAATCCGAATACAACCCCGCCGATTCTACACTTGGCCCTAGATGGGTTGGATGAGGGCGTCGACACGACAAATCAAGAGCAAGATATCCGAGAGATTCTGGAATGCTTTTGGAACATAGACAAGCATCGCTGGACCCAACCGCCGGAGGCGGTTCTAGTGGTCACTTGTCGGGATCTGGACGAGGTTGTCCGAAAGTGGCTGCGCCTTGATCGATCTGCCTTTGGCTACCTGGGTGAACCGCCTCAAGGCGTTGAGGTCAGCGACTTCTCATCAGGCGAACTGTTGAGTGCTGCACGAAACGACCTACCCAACCATTTTAGCAGAATTGAAACTGCGCTTTGCACTCCAGACGGACCTTTCCCCGAAGAATCGCCAGAGTACCCTGAACTTCTTGGGTTAGCCTCTCATGTACCTCCCCTCCCCGGTATGCCTGACAATATCCTTGAAGCCTTAAGACATCCCGCAATGTGGCATGCCCTGGTTATGCTGCCAGACAGCGTTCTATCCGAAGTGTTGAACGGAGAACCGGAGGCCATTCTGCAGTTAGGAGGCGTTTTCGTCAGATGGTTTTGCGAAAAGACGGTGTTACGTAGTCAGGATGCGGGGTTGGGGGATCAAGGTGTCCTCTACGTACTCCGTGCGATTGCCAAAGGTACAAAAGACATAGGGCGGACGAGAATGTCGGTGAGAGAATGGAACGAGTTTGCGTGCGACAACGGCATGGTCAACTTAATTGTGGCGAACCGCCTTCACACGGAAGCTTGCTCCGGTGGGTTAATCCTGAAGGATGATGCAGCGTACTGGCGGTGGCGCCACTCGTTCGTTTGGGATTACCTCGCCGAAGCCAACGACATCTCCGAAAGGTGTTCTGTGAAATGACAGGTGACCCCCCGCGCTTTGACGAGCTTCGACAGCAACTTCATCAGGCTAAGAACGTAGACGACCTTGAGCGATGCCTCCAGCGCCTAAATAGGCTAGCTGCGGCTGGTGAGCTGTCGGTATCTGTTGAGTATGGCCTGCGTGGAGAGGTTTACAGCGCGGTGAAGCAATATACATCGGATGCTCCTAGCAAAGCTAAAGAGTTTATATTAGAGTACTTAGTACCCGAGTGCTTAAAAGGATCGGAAGGTCCTGAAAAAGAGACCCACCCCTTTCTCACCAGCTATAGAGAGACACTGACTGAATGGATAGGTCAGTACCCCGAGAGCCCTCGAATGGCGCTACTCAAGAGCGTTTTAGATAGGTTAGTTGAAGCGCTGCAGGGGCCTGAGAGCCAGGCTGCCTGTTGGACTATAGCAAGTATTGGATTCCGCCGGTCAGACATCGTCCAAGCCTTATGGCGAGTAGCAGAATCGCACGACGGTGAAATCGGAGACGCTGCTCTCTCCACATTAACAGTTTTAGGCGTTCGGGCTAGACAGCGCTCCCGACTTCTTGTGGCTCTGCACGGTCGAGCGGCCCAGCGTTGTAACGCTCCCTTGTTTGGCGCACTGCGTCGCTTGGCGGACCCGTCCAGCATTGACGTCGTGCGAGAACATTGGCTACATTTAGATGTTGCACAACTGCCGCTTCAGCGCGGCTCCCTGGCATTGCGAGTCTTGGCCGATATAGCCATGTCTTCGCGCGCACAACGCGGGCTGCAGCGCCGTATCTGGCGGATAGTCGCTGATTTGTTTGGAGCGCACCGAGAACGGCTCTCCTTCGATATCTACATGGGAAGCGATCTCGCACCTCGAATCGACAGCGATGATGTGATTCCATCCTTACTCAAATGGCTTACGAAGGAAGCTGGAGAATCCGAAGCGGCAGCTTATCATCGCTACCTCCTCTACCTCCGGTTGGCTGAATGTGTGTTGCCACGGCAACTGAAGAGGTGGATAGGGGCTACTCAGGACACTATATTAGAGATTCTGCGTCATGATGCATGTAGAAATACGGGTTCTGAAGGCCGGTCGATGACTCAATCAATGAGGCTGAAGGAGGCGGCCTGGGACACACTCTTACGGCTAGGACACCAGCCCGCGTTGGGCTGGTTCGAAGAGGGTGTGTCGACTGAGACGAATCCCTTCACCCGTGCAGACCTAGCCGAGCGATTCGCTTGTTTCCGGCTCAGAGAAATACCGCCTACGGTGCTAGCATGGGTGACTGATCGGTACGATATGGTGGACAACGATCACTCTGGCGAGTGGGCCCCGAGGCTCGCGGCCGTCAAGGTCGCCCACAGCTCGGCTTCACGGCAGGCATTTGAAGCATTGCTGGATTTCGGCTTAACGATCAATGGGAAAGCGCTTGTTCAAACCGGAGATGCCCTAGCCGAGCTTGCAGGGATGCTAGCAGCAGAAGGGCAACAGTCCATCGGAGACGTCCTGGTGGATACCGTGACTGATTCTACCAGCGAGCCCCATCGAGAAGCTGCCGCAGGAGCACTCGAACTGATGGCCGCAACCGGCCTGCTGCCAGCAACTCACAGCCGTCGACTGGCCACTTTGTTGTCTGACGAGAAGCGAGCCCCATTCGAACGAAGCCTTTTGGTGATAACTCTAAGCTATTTACATCCGGAGCAGCCCACTGTCGACTTTTCGGAAAGATTGCGAGTGTGGGCGATCGAGCGTGAGGATGCTTTAGGATGGCGATCGATCGAGGCTTTGGCCCGACACGGCCAGCTGCTACTTTACCCAGATATCTTAAGCAAGCGTCTCAGCATTCAACGGGTAGGTACTGGTTGGGATCTTCTGCCGGCGGCGTCCTGCACCGGTTGGGCGGCGTCAGTCATCGGTGAGTTGTACTCAAAGGACATCGCCACGTTCTCCGCAGCCGTCGCTTCTGTACTGTGGACCCAGGATTGGCTTTCGGCGGTCGAATTGATATACAGGTTGAACAGGACACACGGGAGGTCCAATCAGCCAGCACTTCCGGTGCAAGTGGAAGAGGCACTAGTTGGACGAACTCGCAAGCTGCAAACTCAGACAGGGGCTGAACTGGGAATCTTCACTTGTCTAGCGCGTTTGGCACCCGAGGCTCTAGTTCATGAACGGTGGGAGGACATATGGGCCGACTGGCTGCCCCAGGCACGTGGCGCGCTGGCAGATGCTCTCGGCGAAGCAAAGTGCGCCACGCCGAAGGCCAGAGATAGGGCAGTTCAACTTTTGAACAACCTCGTTCGGGATGGCCAATATGCAGTCCGCAGGTCTGCCTACCGCGGCATGGCAAAGCAGTCGCCCAATTCGCTTCGCACGAACTACATCACTTGGTCAAGTGCTCCGATTGTGGAGTTACGCCAACGCGCAGCAGAGGCCTACGTGTGGGTTGAAAGCGACAAGAGGAAGACAGCTGTGCTCGGGAGGACCTATCGAAGATTGGCCGTGGATCCCGAGCGTACAGTGCGGGAAGCTGCGGACCGCGCAGGTATCGAGAGACGGGAAAGACTGCTTGCCGAGAGGTATCTCTCACATATCGTCGGTGTCGGAGGAAGAACGAACAAAGAAATCCTATCCGCTTGGCGTTATGGTCACGCCTTAACTCAGGTAGGCAACGACGTTTCCGTTCGTGAGTTGCGCAAGCACCTGACAACTCGCCCGCTGCCACCTCACGTGCGTTACTGGGTTGAGCGCATCATGAAGGGAATTAGCGATCGTTGGCGCGAAGTTACCAGGAAATGGCCGGAGCCCTGGCTAGGATGGGAAGGAGCGATCGAGGAAAGTCAGGGGAAGTTAGTGCTGCGGGGGGGACAGACCATCGAGGTGAGATGCTCGTTATGGCACCAGCCCAGCCCAACACCTTCTCGCCCCCACTCGTGGGGGGGAGCCGTATGGGTACCTGATCTAAGTTGGACCCTGGCTATTCATGGAGAGGAACTTGCCCTATACTTGGAGGATGGCCGTCATGGGACAGCGCTTGCAAGCAGAATCTCAGGGGAATTAGTGATCCTTTCCGGACAAGGGCCTTATCCGTCGTGAGGCTATGTCGAACCTAAGCCAGAGTTCTCGTTCGAATTGCCTTTCACGATCCCGCTATCGAGTGGACAACACTCCCTTGACCTAAAGCGCGTGACCGTTGCAGTGATGCACTCAGTCGCGGGGCATGGGCATCTTGACAAGCGGGTCGGCGTTGGTGAAGGCTCATATCGAGAGCTGGAACAGTTAGAGCAGGTCCTCTCAACGCGATGTTCAGCAAACGCAACATCCTAATTCCCGCCTTCGACAACGGCGATTTCCTCTTCGCTCAACCCGTAAAGTTCATAGCGCGGCCTGCGGGCCGCAACCAAAAAGGGCACTTGTTCCACGGCCCGCTGTTCTGGCACAATAGCGGTTAGCGCGGC
>JAMDCE010000063.1 GCA_023489135.1 Chloroflexota bacterium | reverse complement strand
ACCCGGCTGGTTCATCAGTCGCTTGGGAAAGACGAGTCCGGTTCCATACTCACCGAGTTCTCCGTCGGGGCCACTTTTGACCTGCTTTTCCCTTCTCTCGGGGAGAATGGCGCGTGACATAACTTCCTGAGACTTCCGTGCCATGACTTTTTGAGAATTGACACCGCAGACCCGATAGCTCGGTATTATCCCAGCACTTTACGCACCGCCGCAACAATGTCATCACGGCTGGGGATAGCCAGTTTCTCCAGGTTTGCAGCGTAGGGCATCGGAACGTCGGCCCCGGCCACCCTCTCAATTGGTGCATCCAGTTCGTCGAAGGCATGCTCGTAGATGAGGCTGTCGAGCCCGGCGCTGATGCCATAAGTGCGCCACCCCTCTTCCAAAGTCACCACGTGATGGGTCTTTCGAACCGACTCCAGGATCGTGTCCAGGTCCAGTGGCCTGATGGTGCGGAGATCGATAACTTCCACATCCACTCCCTCATGCTCCAGTTCCCGGGCCGCGTCAAGGGCTAGATGCAGCATAAAAGAGTAAGTCACCAGGGTGACGTCTTTGCCGCGACGCTTTACGTCGCAGAGGCTGAGGGGCACGACAGTATCGTCTTCAGGTACCTCACCCCGGATCCGGTATAGAAGCTCGTGTTCGATGAAAATTACAGGGTCCACGTCCCGGATAGAGGCCTTCAATAGCCCCTTGGCGTCGTAGGGCGTGGCCGGCATTACCACCTTCAACCCAGGGGTGTGGGCGAACCACGGTTCGAGGCTCTGCGAATGCTGAGCGCCGCGTTGCGTGCCGCCTCCACCGGGCATCCTGATAACGATGGGCACGGTAACGTTGCCACCAAACATATAGCGCATCTTGGCGGCGTTGTTGACGATCTGATCCATAGCCAAGAGGCCGAAGTTGACGGTCATCAGCTCGACCACCGGGCGCAAACCGACCATCGCCGCTCCGATAGCCGAACCCACGACGGCCTCTTCGGATAGGGGCGTGTCTCGAACCCTCTTTTCGCCGAATTCATCCACCAGTCCCTTGGTCACGGCGTAGGCACCGCCGTAGGCGGCGATGTCTTCCCCCATTATGAATACTCTCTCGTCTCTCATCATCTCTTCCCGGAGGGCCTCGCGGAGGGCTTCCCGGTAAGTCAGTTCTCGCGCCAAGACTACTCTCCTCCTCTCACGAAGGCTGGGCAGAAGGAATCGACGCAGATATCCTCATAGAGGGCCGAAGGGGGTGGCTCTGGACTTCCATCGGCAAAGCGCACGGATTCCTCGACCTCCTGCTCAACCCGGCGCTCGATCGTCTTAATGTCCTCCTCGGAGAGGAGATCTTCCTGCTTCAGTCTGTTCTCGAAGATGACGATGGGGTCACGGGCCCTCCAGACTTGCTCTTCTTCTTTCGTTCGGTAATATAGCGGATCAGCCATGGAGTGGCCTCGATAGCGATAGGTGATGGCCTCCAGCAGACTCGGTCCCTCTCCCGCTCTGGCCCGATCGACAAACTTCTTCGTCGCCTCCTTCACCGCCAGAGCGTCCTGGCCGTCCGTCGAAGCGCCAGGGATGCCGTAGCTGGCCGATCGCTTATACAACTCCCGGATGGAACTGGACTTGGAGACGGACGTCCCCATGGCGTATTGATTGTTTTCCAAGACGAACACCACCGGCAATTTCCACAAGGCGGCCAGATTCAGAGACTCGTGAAAAGACCCTTCGTTCAGCGCTCCATCGCCGAAGAAACAGACGATGACTTCATCGCCTTCGCGATACGAGATAGCTAGAGCTACCCCGGTTGCCAACGGAAGCTGCCCACCGACAATAGCGTAGCCTCCCAAAAAGCGGTGCTCCGGGTCCATTAAGTGCATCGAGCCACCTTTGCCCTTACAGAGGCCCGTGGCTCGGCCGAACAGTTCAGCCATCACTCTCCTCGGATCGGCCCCCTTAGCTATGGCGTGTCCGTGATCACGATAATTGCTCATCACATAATCTTTGTCCATCAAGGTGCTTATCGCTCCCACAGCTACCGCTTCTTGACCAGTGTAGAGATGGGTGAAGCCCTTGATCTTTCCGAGAGTGTACATCTCGGCCGCTTTTTCCTCGAATTCTCGAATCAGGATCATTTGATACAACATGTCAAGGCTTGACCTTGAGGCCCCTTTCCGAGCCATCGACGATGCTAGTAGTCGTAGCCCTGCCTGGCCAGCACGCCTTTGGTGAACGGATGCTTCACGTACTGGTATCTAGTGACGTAATCCCCGGCCTCGATGAGCTCAGCGGTAATACCCCGGCCAGTCAGGACAAGCTCTGCTTTGTTTATCCTGGCGAGATTCAGGATATCCGCGGCTTCGATCATCTTGAATTCCAACGCCGTCAGGATCTCATCCAGAATCACTACACTGAATTCGTCGCTGTCCAGGATTTCTTTCGCTTTGGTCAAGCCTTCTCGGACGAGCTCAACATCGGTTTTGCTGGGATTGTGGCCGTTGACGAAGTGCTTTGAATAGATCTCCTTGGCCTCGTCTCGATCTAGTGGAAAATCCTCAATGGGAAGCGGACGGCCCAGAAGAAAGATATCGACCTGCCCTGCCAGTCTCTTCCGTACCATCTGGAACTCACCGGAAGGGAATCCCTTCATGAATTGGAGAACGCAGACTCGCTTGTCGTGGCCGGCAGCGCGACAAGCGAGCCCGAAAGCCGTGCTCGTCTTTCCCTCGCCGTAGCCATAGTAGATCCGCAGCACTCCTCATATACTCCCGTTTGCCTTGGAGAGGCCGAGCGCGCAAACCTATAACAGGATCAAGCGATTATACCATAACCGGCTAGTAGTCCGGGGTATTACCACCTAGGTTATCTCAGCCACTTCCGAATAGCCACACTGCGGGCAGGACACGGCCGCGCTCTCCTTTCGCAGCTTCGTCTCGCCACATTCGGGGCATTGACTTGAAATAGCGACCCGCGCTGGCTCGCCAGGAACCTCGGATGTGATCCTGGTAATGGAGATCGTTGCTGGCTCCGTGGGCGGTTGTACGAGCACCTCTTCCTCCTGGATGACTCGCCGTGGCAAAACGGCCAGCGGCTGGAGCGGACGGCTGCTATCTCGATAAACGGTAACCCCTTTGCAGCCGAGCCTGTAGGCCAGGAGATAGGCTTTCTCCACGTCTTCAACCTTAGCGTCGTGGGGAAGGTTGATGGTCTTGGAGACGGCATTATCCACGTACTTTTGAAACTCGGCCTGCATTCTAACGTGCCACTCCGGGTGCACATCGTGGGCCGTGACGAAAAGTCGTTGGACGTCGGCCGGTACCCCGTGGAGACTCTTCACGCGGCCTTTCTCCCCGATCTTTCGCATCAATTCGGCGCTGTAGAAGCCGCGGCTTCGGGCAACCTCTTCGAAGAGCGGATTGACTTCTACCAATTCCGTCCCCATTATCCTCCTAACGTAGGCGATGGCGAAGAGGGGCTCGATTCCACTGGAGCACCCGGCGATCGCGCTGATAGTCCCGGTGGGAGCAACCGTCGTCACGGTGGCATTGCGCATTCTGGGCCACGAAGCGGCCCAAGTGCTGCTCGGGAAATGGGGGAAAACGCCTCGTTCGTCGGCTAGTTGGGCCGAGGCCTTGTGCGCCTCTTCGTCGATGAAATGCATGACTTCACCGCCGAGACGGATAGCTTCTTCCGAGTCGTAGGGGATGCCCATCTTTATCAGCATATCGGCGAAACCCATAATCCCCAGCCCTATCTTTCGATTGCCTCGACTCAACTCCTCGATCTGAGGCAATGGATAGCGATTGACTTCCACCACGTTATCCAGAAAGCGAACACAGGAAAACACCATTTTCCTGAGTTTCTCGTAATCCACCGCAGGGGTAGCCCCTTGATTAATCAAGCGGCTACCGCCTCCCTCTGTGACCATCTTCGACATATTGATGGAACCGAGCGTGCAAGACTCATAGGGTAGAAGCGGCTGCTCGCCACAGGGGTTTGTGCTCTCAAGTGGGCCCAACTGGGGGGTGGGGTTGGCCCGATTGATGGTATCGAGAAATATCATTCCTGGTTCGCCGCTGTCCCAGGCCGACTCCACGATGAGCCTGAATACGTCTCTCGCCCTCAGTTTTCGCACAACCTGGTTATCGCGAGGATTTATAAGCTCGTACTCAGCATCCTCCTTTACGGCCTGCATAAACTGATCAGTGACGGCTACTGACATATTGAAATTGGTAATCTTGGTTCTCTCCCGCTTCGCGGTGATGAAATCCAGAATATCGGGGTGATCGACGCGCAGAATGCCCATATTGGCGCCGCGTCGTATGCTTCCCTGTTTGACCACCTCCGTGGCGGCATTGAATATCTCCATGAAAGATAGGGGGCCGCTGGAGATTCCGCTGGTGGAGCGAACGAGGTCGCTGGCCGGGCGGAGTTTGGAGAAGGAGAACCCCGTTCCTCCGCCACTCTGCCAAATCAAAGCGGAGCTTTTCAGAATTTCAAAGATGCTGGCCAGAGAATCTTCGATGGGGAGAACGAAACAAGCGGCCAATTGGCCGAGGCGTCTTCCCGCGTTGGCCAAGGTAGGGCTGTTGGGAAGAAACTCGAGGTTATGCATAATATTGTAGAAGCGATTCTCGGTTTCCTCAACCTGTTCTTGGCTTGCGCCAAATCTCTCCTCGGCTTCGGCAACGGTCTTCGCCACTCGCCGGAACATTTGTTCCGGTGTTTCGACGACATTTCCTTTTTCGTCCTTCTCCAGGTAGCGTCTTTCCAGAATTGCCAAAGCGTTTTTCGTAAGCACGCCTGATCCTCCTTCGGCCTTCGAGAAATGGCAATCGACGAGGGTCGCGAAAAGGCTAGCGGCTGATTCGTTCAAGCTGCGGACCACCGCCAAGTCTGCATATGACGTGGAGCAATTACGCTTAGGACAGCAAATATCGTGCCACCTTCTTGAGCACGTTCTGGCTCTCCCGCACTTTGTGGGAAACTCGGGAGATGTATCCCAACCAGCCGATTTTCGAGGAACTGAAGTGGGGCATTTATCCGGATTCACGGGGTACCACGGCCCCAGAGTGGGATCCTCACAGCGGCTTTCCCATAAGATGAGGGAGAACCCGGTTCTAGGAGTAGTGTTGAAAAAATTGCGCTCTTTCTTGAATCTCTCTTCTTTCCTCAAGAAGAAATGAGCTTCCAGCATGGACCTGAAATGAGGGCAGGGTAGGCGCCGCGGCGCCTACCCTGCCCTCATCTCCCCCGTAGACCTGGGTGTTGTGTGAAAGGCTCAAGGAAAGAGCGCAAAATAAGTTACAGTGCCGCCTAGGTCATGATCGGGTCGGAAGTCAAAGAGCTAAGAGCAGGCAAAGGCGGCGCTTCCTCCACCGGCATCCCGTGATCAACGAGATCCAACCCCGCGACCTCCTCCCGAGCCGTGGCCC
>JAMDCE010000402.1 GCA_023489135.1 Chloroflexota bacterium | reverse complement strand
CCTGCTCGGCCAGTTCTGGCTCGCCAAGATTCACGTACAACTTCGTAGCAGTAACCAACGCTGGCGTTGGCACTGCAGGCTGTGGAACCGCTGCTACTGGAGGCTTGACTTCAGGCATTGTGCCTCTCACGACCGTCCCTTCGCGTGCGTTTACGGTCACGGTCATGTCGTTCTTCAGGACCCTGGTAGCATCCCGCGTGCCCACGATACAGGGAATCCCCAACTCCCGCGATACGATGGCAGCATGGGAGGTCATTCCTCCCGCGTCCGTCACTATCGCCACCGCTCGGCGCATCAAGGGCACCCAATCGGGGGCGGTCATCGTGGTCACAAGGATATCTCCCGGTTTGAGTTTGTCCGCCTCTTCAGGCGAGGAAAGCACGCGGACGATTCCTGATGCGGAGCCAGGGCTTGCTCCTAGCCCGTGCAAGAGTACCTCCGCCTTCGCGGCCTCAGGTAGGCGGCGAGCTTTCTCTATTAAGGTTGTGACCGGGCGGGTCTGCACCAGGTAAATCTTGCCACGCTCGATAGCCCACTCGGCATCTTGAGGCGATCTGTAATGCTCCTCATCACGTTTGCCCAACTCCGAGAGGAGCCGTATCTCCTGCTCGGTAAGCACTTGAGCAGAAGCTTTGTCTGCAGACAAATCTATGCGAACGTTCTCGCCCGTTGCCTCGTCCCGCACGAGCATAAAATCCTTGCGACCAATCTCCTGAGAAATGAGGGCAAGGCTCTCCTTGTCCACCTCGTAACGATCCGGCGTAACTTGACCTCCTACCACTAGTTCCCCGAGACCCCAGGCGGCTTCGATAAGCAGCACCTTCGGGTTGTTGGTGGCGGGGTTGACCGTGAACAGAACGCCCGACCTATCGGCGTTGACCATTTTCTGCACGATGACGGCGATGAACTGCTCGCCGAGCAGACCTTGCTTAACGCGATAGAAAAGCACCCTCGCTCCGAACAGCGAGGCCCAACAGGCTTTGATCTGGCGCACGAGGTCGTCGTCGCCCCGGACGTTGAGGAAGCTCTGGAACATACCAGCAAAGGAAAACTGTACCGTGTCCTCCAGGGTGGCCGATGAACGCGCTGCAACAAACTCCTGAGCGACTCCTTGCCGTCGCGATAGCTCCTTGTAGGCGTCGACAATGGCTTGTCGCACCTCGTCGGGCACACGAGCCCGTTTGATCAGTCCTTGGAGAGCGTCGGACACGTCTCGCAGTTGCGCCGAATCGTCTACGTCAAGTCGCTGGAGACGCTCTGATACCACGGTGTCTATACCGCTTTGCTCGTAAAACCGACGGTAGGCCTCGACGGTGACCACGAAGCCAGGCGGCACGGGGAGGCCGGCTCGGGTCATCTCTCCTAAATTCGCACCCTTGCCACCTGCCAATGGCACGTCCTGTCTGCTCAGTTCCTCGAACCATTTAATAAGCGACATAGACTCGGTACCTCATCGCTTTCTATTCTTGGCTTTTCACGGCCCGGCTTGATTGGCCGTAAACAACCTTGATACATACGTCCTGCCGGTCCACCTGGGAACTCTAGATCAACCTCAGGTTGAACAATATTCGTGCCAGAAGCTTGGCCTGTTCTAGGTGAAGTGAGGTGCAAGGAATGTGCTGTTTGGGGAAGACAGGTAGGATGGGCTGAGCCATAGCCCTGCCGTCCTGGCACACCTTGTGCTGTCCTTATCCAGTTGGATCGCCACTAGCACAATTTGTCTATGCTGTAGATGAAATCGAACAGAACGATCAATCTTTCGTCTTTGCCGTAGATCTAAGTAGTAGAATGCAGAACAATAAGTCTTTATCCAATTATCCAACAGTAATCGCAGATTATCAAGCCAGATTGGCTGAAGGTAATGAAGCTGAAGAAATTATTCCCAAAAATGCGGAACTGGCACACTTAACACATCTAGCAAATATCAGGAGAAGGGAAAACACCTCGAGGTTCAAATAATATGAGATTATTCAAAATAATACCTCATATGGCAGACACAAGATTAAGAGTAGAAGCAAGTTCTTTAGAGGAGCTTTTCAAAGTTTCTTTGGAAGGAATGAACCAGATCTTAAAGAAGAACTTCTGTAAGAAGAAAAAAGATTTCCCCGAAATTTATCAAATTCAGATTTCCTCTTATGATACGACCTCATTATTAGTAGATTTCCTATCCGAAGCTCTAACGCTTTCTCATATTCACGGCGCTATCTTCTGTCAGGTTGAGTTCATTAGATTAGGTTCAGATTCTGTCTCTGCGAAACTATTGGGGGTAAAGGTTAAAAGGTTCGATGAAGACGTAAAAGGAGTTTCCTACCATGAGGCAGAAATTGTGCAAAATAGCAAAGGTAATTACCAAACAAGTATGGTGTTTGACGTATGATTGACAAAAACGTTCTTAGACAGATTTCGCCAGTACTCTGGGAAATACCCAAAACTTATAGAGCCGATATGAGAGTACCAGCAAGAATCTTTGCCTCAGAAGAAATGTTAAATGAGGTACTCAAAGACAGGTCACTTGAACAACTTATTAATGTTTCTACTCTACCTGGTATCCAGAAAGCTGCATTAGTTATGCCAGATGTGCATGAGGGATATGGCTTTCCTATTGGTGGCGTTGCCGCTATGAGTTACCCTGATGGGGTAATCTCTCCAGGTGGAATTGGTTATGACATAAATTGCGGAGTAAGACTTCTAAGATCTAACTTAACATTCAGCAATGTGAATCATCACCAAGGGTTACTCGCAAGAAGACTTTTTGAAGAAATCCCCTCGGGTGTAGGGCGAGGAGGGATACTTAAGTTATCTAATCATCAGCTTAATGAGGTTTTAACAAAAGGTGCATTGTCGATGGTGGAACAAGGATATGGGCTAAATGAGGATTTGAGTTATCTGGAATCGGAAGGTAGGTTGAAAAATGCTGACTGCGATGTTGTTTCAGATCATGCCAAGCAAAGGGGTGAAGATCAATTAGGAACGATTGGAGCTGGCAATCATTTTGTCGAGGTTGATCAAGTTGTAGAGATCTTTGACGATAATATAGCCTCATCTTTTGGTCTTTTTCTTAACCAGATAGTTGTCTTAGTCCACTGCGGATCAAGAGGCTTGGGACACCAGGTAGCAACTGACTACATTAGAATAATGCTTAATTCCCTTTCGAAATACAATATAACCTTGCCAGACCGAGAACTTGCATCGGCTCCTCTCTCTTCAAAAGAAGGGACTGATTATTTCAATGCTATGGCTGCCGCGGCAAATTTCGCCTGGGCCAATAGGCAACTCATTACTTGGGAAGTGAGAAAAGTTTGGCAAGAAATGTTTTCCGAGAGCTTAACAACGCTTTATGATGTAGCTCATAATATTGCTAAAATTGAAGAACATGATATTGACGGAGAGGTCAAAAGGGTCATTGTGCATAGGAAAGGTGCAACTAGATCTCTTGGACCTTCTCATCCTGAATTAATAGCAGAATACCAGGAAACAGGTCAACCGGTAATTATTCCGGGAAGTATGGGAACTGCTTCATATGTTCTTGCCGGAACTCCAGAAGGAATGAAAGAATCTTTTGGATCAAGCTGTCATGGTGCAGGTAGAAGAATGTCGAGGCATCAAGCTAAAAGACAAGTATTGGGCAAACAGTTGAAGATTGATTTAGAAAAACAGGGAGTTTTTATTCAAACTGGTTCTATTAGGGGTTTAGCTGAAGAAGCCCCTCTTGCCTACAAAGATATTCATGATGTAGTAGATGTAGTGACGGAAGCTAGAATTGCTAAAAAGGTAGTGAGACTTAAACCAGTCGTTGTGATTAAGGGATAAAGTGCCTTCTCGACAGGACCTTTTCTCGCTGCTATCTTAACCTGAAATTACAGGAAGAGCGTAGATTCACGGGAATTTGCGGAGGCCAAGCACCAACGCCGGTTCGGCCTCGGCGACGATGGAGTTACATAACGCCTGAGGAGAGCGAATTTGGATACTGTGGAAAAGTACCAACGCTACGTGATCACCAGTTGTGTCAAAGGGATAGAACCAGTTGTCATCGACCACGGTCGCGGCTCTACTGCTGGGGACTGGCGGTGTCTTCGGCAACGTGATCCGTTTTCAGCCGCCCCTGGTGATATCCGAGGAGGAGATCGAGCGAGCGGTCGACGCTATCGATAAGGCACTTCTTGCGGTGGGTTAGTCGCTAGCCAGCGAATAGAGAAGATAAAAAGCAAGGTCGTGGCAGGCTGCTACGACCTTGCTTTTCACTCGGTTTTCGGGGCGGAAGCGACGGGTCCAGGTGTGCGACCCAGAGGTCTCGATACCTCGCTTACTTCTGGTCCGTTGGGTCTGTCAGGCGTTCGGCTAGCCAAGCCTCTTCCAATTTCTCCTTCAGCATTTCGGTGATGTGCTCGATAGTGAACTTCTTCATCGACAGATAACTGATATTTGGCGGTATTCCGGGGAGTTCAGCGGGCTCCACCTCTATTGGCAGAATGTACTCGTTGTTTTTCTCTTGCAGAACGCGGGCGAGCGCGCTTCTCCGTTCGTAGTTTGTCCACATCCTCTCAGCGTAGCTCGGCGAGACGAAAATAACACAGTAACGAGACTTCTTGCGATAGATCTCATCAAATTGGATTGTTAATTCCTTCCCCCATAGTTTGCGAGCATCGAAGTCATCATAAAACACCCGAAATTCGAGCTGTCGGAGGACAGTGGCCACATACTTCGCCAAATGTCGCTCGGGACCAGCGAAAGAGAGAGCGACATCGTACTCGTAATCCCTGCAAATAGTAGGATTCATCCTGCGTAGGCGCCACAGGTGTTCTGTCCCTGCCTCGGTCATCTCTTGAACACGTGTCCGAAGGCGTTCCTTGACTTCCGTGATTGGGAGGTCTATGTTCGGCCGACGTGGCTGACTCCTCACCTCTTGCATAACAGAAATGAGGATTTCGTAGTCCCAAAAGTCTGCCAACATAGACTCCGGCAAAGGACGACCGGTTGTTAGTTCCTGGCATATTCGTTCAAGGTGGCGCAACCCGTTACGGCGAATCGCACAAATCCCCTCCCTGGTAACACCGAATTCTCTGGCGATGCCAAGGGGCTTTCGCTGGCGTCGACCATGGAGTCCGAAGGTCATGTCAAGGACTACCCGCTCACTCTGCGGAAGGAGCCGCGTTTCCGGCTGCATTTCGCCCCCCTCTAGAGAAGCCGAAGCTGAACAATGCCAGCCTATGATAGCATAGCTTGCGCTTGGCATAAATAGGTGAAGTCACCAGAGGGCTATTTACAGCACGATGCCTTTCGCCTACGCCTGCTCACTAGGCACACTCTTCCAAACCGTATGAATGATAAGGTACAATAAATGAAATCCGCGGCGGGAGGGAGGGCGGCAACACACCCTATGGCGCGCTGGTTGGCTAATCAGGCCTCGCTGATGCGACGAA
>JAMDCE010000378.1:2987-5443 GCA_023489135.1 Chloroflexota bacterium | reverse complement strand
GCGAACTCGGCGCCGACAAGCCTCCTGGCCTGTTCGGCGACTTTCTGGAGAACCTTGTGGCAGTCAGGCTCGGAGGCCATCTCGCGGGCAACGGCGAGAAGAGCCTCCAACTGCTCCCGCGCTATCATTGGATCTTTGAGAATCTCTGCTTCCATCAACAAACCCGCACTGGCAACAGCTCAGCGGAACTCCCCAGAGAGGAAACTGATTCAGGATCGTGAGGCTAGAGGTCGAGAAACGGGATGAAGCTTTGGTAAGAGTGAAACCGACGGACCATAACAGGGTCGTGATGTCACCTGAATTAGGAGACTAGCATACACCGTTCTGAATCAAGTGTCAATAGGATCAACTTTGTCCAGATTTGCTGGCAGGTAGCTAGGCGAACTCTTTTCACCACTCTGGAAGCTTCGAGCCGTGAGGTTTCCGCTTGCAGGGTTACAGTTTCCTTCTCCGATGCCGTTTCCGTGATCGATTACCCAGGTGGGGCGAGTCACTAAAGTTCCCACAGATTTGACAAGCTCTCGCTCAAATGATATTGTAAGTTAAGGGAACTCCTCCGCCTGCCCAACAATCATCAAGGACACAAGCCTTTTCAGGGGGTGCAAGATGAAACGATCGCTGAGAATCATTGTTCCTACCTTCGCCGTACTTCTCCTTTTGTTGTTTGCCATCTCGCTCTCGGCTTTCGCCCAGGGCGACAACGGCCAGGGACCAGACAAAGGCCCCCTGGACAAGGTCGTCTTCGTCCATTATCCTAAAGGTTTGGATCCCAACGCGAAGCCAAGCAAGCCCCAAGGCGGGGGCGGCTCAGGGGTGCTGAGCCCTAGTTACAAGTACTCAGGGGTCCACTGGGGCGATCCCAACGGGGCCAACGACCAGGGCATTCCTTATTGGATCAACCCGGCCAACTCCAGCCAGGTAGCGACGCCCGATGTAGTCATCGCCGTGGAGGCATCCTTCCAGACCTGGCAAGGGGCCAACACCAGCGGCCGGCTCAGCTACGTCGATGCCGGCACCACCACTTCGGCTGGCGCGGTTTTGGATTCCGCCAACACCGTTAGCTGGTGGAACATCTCCGCCTCCTACCCCAACGCCATCGCCGTCACCACCGTCTGGTACTATCGCTTCACCAAGGAGATTGCCGAATTCGACTTGGTCTTCAACGATGCTTTCCGCTGGTCTTACACAGCGCCCAATGTGACCGGCGGTGCGGCCTACGCCGATCCAGCTAATGGGGGAGTGGCCAATACGTATGATATTCGTGACATTGGCACCCACGAGGCCGGGCACACCCTTATGCTCAACGATCTCTACAACTCCAGAGACAACGCTCTCACTATGTACGGCTACGGATCAACAAGTGAGCTTAAGAAGGACACCCTGGGCTACGGTGACGTAAGAGGCCTGAACGCAGTGTACCCGTAGGTCTCGGTGTAGCCACTGCGCATGGTGGTGTAGGAACGCGAGAGAAAGTGAAAGGGCACCGGGTGAATTTCGCCTGGTGCCCTTAGTCTCTTCTGAAGTCCCGCGAACCGAAGCAGAACTCCGATGAGGTGCGGCCCGCTAGATTCTCATCGCCGCGAAGGCACCTTCGAAGGTGGCCTGGAGGAATTTGCCCACCTTTTGACAATCACCTGCGGAGTAGAGCTCTGGCACCTTCCCTTCCAGCGCTTTCAGGAGATCTTGTCTTGGGGCCGCCCCTCGGGCGAAGACGATGCAGTCAGCCTCCACTTCCTTTTTATCACCAGTCTTCTTATCCACCGCGATGAGACCCTTTTCCGTCACCTCGACCACATCGTGCTCCAGCAGCGTGGCGACGTTATTCGCCTGCAAACGGCGCACCAACATTATCCGGTTCATCAGTTCCATGTTGGGAGCGAGCCGGCCTGACCTGGCGAGTATGGTCACGTGATTGGACCTCTCAGCCAGGAAGTCTGCCGTCTCGCATCCAACCATCCACCCGCCCAGGACGACCACTTTCTTGCCCGAGATCTCTTCATTCCCGACCAGGATATCCCAGGCCGTGACGACCTTGTTCTTTTCCATTCCTGGCAGATTGGGTCTAACAGAGTCCGCCCCTGTTGCCACGATCACGGCGTCAGGCTTCACTTTTTTCACCAGATCAGCCGTAACCTCTGCTCCCAGTTCCACCTTCACTCCAAGCTTGTTGACCGCTGTGGACAGGTACTCTAGAACCCAAAGCACCTTGTCCTTGGTGGGAGGAGCGGCGGCCGCCTTTATCTGTCCTCCTAACTCCGGTCGTCTCTCGTACAGAGTCACATCGTGGCCGCGCAGCGCCGCTACGCGGGCCGCCTCCATTCCCGCGGGCCCTCCGCCGACGACCATCACCTTCTTCTTCACCGCGACTGGCGTCGGGTGGGCGAAATCTCTTTCCCTACCCAAAGCCGGGTTGACCGAACAGCGGGTCTGGCAACGGAAGATCAGGTCGAGACATT
>JAMDCE010000378.1:0-2977 GCA_023489135.1 Chloroflexota bacterium | reverse complement strand
CGAATTAACGGCGATGAATTCATCGAGGGCGGCATCGACACGAAACTATCACCCGTGATTGCGAAGACTCTGGAGAAAGCGGGAATAGTAGCGATTCACATTTCCCAAGGCGATGAAATTGGCCTTGCCCTCGGCCAGGGTTTTCTCGCAAAAGTCCGGGTTCTTAAACCCACCCACGGCGATCGTCGGAACCCCGACGGCCGATGTGACCGCCTCGGCGATGTATCCCTTCCAGCCCTCCTGGCACGGCATCGAATCGTTGGAGAGTTCGAGAGTTTCGTAGATGCCCGAGGAAATGTGAATCGCTACTATTCCCGCTTTCTCCAGAGTCTTCGCAATCACGGGTGATAGTTTCGTGTCGATGCCGCCCTCGATGAATTCATCGCCGTTAATTCGCATAGTGACCGGGTAATCGCTCCCGCAGGCCTCTTTCACACGCTCGATGATTCCCAGGGCGAACCGCATCCGGTTCTCATAGCTGCCTCCGAACTCGTCGGTGCGCTTGTTGAAATAGGGCGACATGAACTGGGTTAGCAGGTAGCCGTGAGCGGCGTGCAGCTCCACCAGATCGTAGCCCGCTGCTTTGGCCCTTTCAGCCGCGGCGGCGAACTTGTCCATTAATTCGTAGATTCCCTCTATGGTTAGTTCGTGGGGAGTCGGCAAGGTCATTTCCAAGAGGAGGTTTGCGGGTACAGGCGAAGACGACACCAGTTGCCTTCCGTCGGTGTTTCTCAGGTTGCTCTGCCGGCCCGCGTGGTGCAACTGCAACCCGACCTTAGCTCCCTCGGCGTGAACGGCTTCGACCAGAGCGAAGTGCCCAGGGATGAATTTCTCCGCGTCCAGGCAGGTTTCACAAGAGACGAGCTTCCCGACAGGTGAATCGACGCAAGTGGCCTCGATGATAACGAGGCCGACGCCGCCGCGAGCGCTTTCCGCATAGTGATCGATCTGGCCCTGGGTCACCTCGCCCGTAGGGCTGGCCATGTTCGTGGTCAGCGGGGCCATCACGAGGCGGTTCTTCAACTTGAGGTTTCCGATCTGGCCCGGCTCGAACAACCTGGGGAAAAAGGGATTAGCAGCCATGGACTCCTCCTAACTAATCTATTCTTGCCTTCCGAAAAGTGGCAAAGAACTCTGAGCTCACCTATCAACCGTTTCCCATCGAGGTGTGCAGTGTTTCAACCCCGTCTTGTTCCTTCCCAGAAGGAGGGAGGAACATAGCTCCTGTCTCAGGGCCCTTGGCCACTGACGAGGGCAATAATATCACGGCAGGCGCGAGAATTGCTAGTGCTTTTGCTTCAGAGCGTTGAGGACCTTCTCGCGGGTAATGGAAAGGTCGTGAATCCTCACGCCAACGGCATTGTAGATGGCATTGGCGATGGCCGGTGCGGTGGGAATCATCACTCCCTCGCCCAGGCCCTTGGCACCGAAGGGCCCCTCGCTGTGAGGCGCCTCCACGATCATAGCCTTCACCTTCTCCCCGCTGGGGATCTCCAGCGTGGTCGGTATCTTGTAATCCATAAACGTGGGGTTCAACACTGTACCGTTGTCCAAGACCATCTCCTCGTAGAGGGCGCTGCCGATGCCCATCCCAATGCCGCCCTCTATCTGCGCCTCGCACAGCTTCGGATTCACGGCCCTGCCCATGTCGTAGGCGCTGACGATTCTATCCACCCGGACCTCACCGGTCTCCACGTTCACCTCCACCTCGACCGCCTGAGCCCCGTGGATATAGAAGGCTACCAACCGCCCGCCCTGACCAGTGTCGGGATCTTCCCCGGTGGACATCTGGTACCAGGTATCCTTTCCCAGAAACTCGGCGCCCCTGTCCAGGAACTTGCCAGCGGCGAACAGAGTGGGCGAGAAGAGATCGCCGAACCGGAGAGAGCGCTGAGGGGTTCCCCTGACGTAGACCTTGCCTCCCGCCGTCTCCAGATCGTCTGGGGAAGCCTCCAGACGCTCGGCCGCCTTTTCGAAGATCTGCCGCTTCACGTCTTTACAGGCTAGACGCACGGCGTTGCCGGTGTTATAGGTGGTTCGGCTCGAGATCGAGCCCTGGTCGTAGGGGGTAATGGAGGTGTCCCCGGCCACCACTCGGATCTTGCCCATTCCCACTTTGAACTCTTCGGCGGCCATCTGACCCAGCACCGTTCGCGAGCCTTGCCCCATTTCGTCGGCGCTGGTTCTGATTTCGATAGTCTCATCGTCATGGACTTTGACGAAGGCGCAGGAGGCCGTGGGGGCAATGCTGTACTTGTTTCCCAGGGCGATGCCTTTGCCTCTCTTCCAGACGTTGCCGTCATTCCTGGTCCTGGTGGACCATTCAATAGCTTCAGCCGCCCTGCGGAGGCATTCCCGAGCACCGACGCTGTGAGCGCGCTCTCCCGAGACGTTGATGTCACCCTCCTGGAGGGCGTTCTTCATCCGGAACTCGACTGGATCCAGACCTAGCTTCTCCGCCAGCATATCCATCTGCTGCTCGATGGCCCAGATTACCTGAGCCGATCCAAAGCCGCGGAAAGCCCCGCCGATGGGTTGGTTGGTGTAGACGCCGTACGAATCCAGCTTGAAGTTGGGTATTTTATAACTCCCCACGGCGCCGAAGGCGGCGTTTCGCGTGGTCAGGTAGCCATACTCTGAATAGGCTCCTCCGTTCAGAATCATGGTTATCTCTCGCGCTACGAGGGTGCCATCCTTCTTCACGCCGTCCTTGAGGTAAACCACCATGGGATGCCTGACCGTGGCGCAGACGAAGACCTCTTCCCGGCTGAAGGGTACTTTAACCGGCCGCCGCGACTTCTGAGCGAGAGCTACGGCGATAGCCTCGGTTTTGATCTCCACCTTTCCGCCGAACCCTCCCCCGACATAGGGGACGATGACACGAACTTTGGAGGAGGAGACATCCAGCGCATCGCAGAGCATCTGCTTGATGCCGTAGATCGTCTGGGCCGAGGACCACACGGTGATCGTACCGTCA
>JAMDCE010000330.1 GCA_023489135.1 Chloroflexota bacterium | reverse complement strand
TCAGAGAAGCTCATCGCGGAGATCGTCTGCTACGAGCCCGGACAGCACACCGTCCAGCACTTACACCCGCGACAGGACGAGATTTTTTACATCGTCGAGGGAGAGGGAATCATCACCGTGGATGGCGAGGAAATCACGGTTAGGCCGACAAGTGTCGTTTTCGTGCCCGCGAAGACGAAGCACGGGATCAAAACCACCGACGATAGCCGCCTCCTTCTTATGTTCATTAAAGGCCCCGGCAGCGCCAGCGCGGCAGGATGATACCCGTCATGCGCTGCTATCTTGCTCAGGAAGCGGCACTTTCGGTCTCTCCCAGTTCTACTTGGAAGAAAATTGGAAGAACTGTGCATTAAACTGAGGACCAAATCGTCGGTGGCGGGAAACTGGATGAGATTGCCTAGGGTCGGAATCACGTGTTCGACGGCCACGTACATCACGAGGCTGGGCTACGAAGTCACCTCGGATGTCGCCTATGTCGAATTTGGTGATGTCCTGGTCGGATGCGGAGCCGTCCCCATCCTTCTTCCACTGAGCGCACCGGCCGCCCTGGTTGGCGAGTACCTGAAGCTCATCGATGGGCTAATACTTACCGGTGGAGCAGACATCGGAGCGGTGACCAACGACAGGATCGAGCCTCTAGTAGGGGGAGTAGACGCTCGCAAGGATAGCTTCGAGTGGCATTTGTGCGGCCTGGCTCTGCATTGCCAGATCCCCTTGCTCGGAATCTGCCGCGGACTGCAAATGATCAACGTTTTCCTCGGCGGCACGCTCTACCCGGATTTGCCGACCGATTTGGGGACGGACGTTAGCCACACGGCGCCCCCCGATGCTGATCCTGCCGCGCACGACATTAGCATCTCGGCGAACAGCGTTGTAGCCGACCTTTTCGAGGGCACGTCGGGGCGGGTCAATAGCTACCACCACCAGGGAATAAGGCAGCTGGCGCCCGCGCTGCACGCCACGGCCACGGCGCCGGATGGCCTGATCGAGGCGGTTGAAAGCGCAATTTACCGGCGCATGCTGGCGGTTCAATTCCATCCGGAGATGAGCTACCAGGAACATGAGCCATCGCTCCGAGTGTTCCAGTGGCTGGTGACGGAGGCCGCCGCTTTCTGCGGATTGAAAGATGGCCGGGAACCGGTCAAGTGCCGGGAGGAAAGAGTTGGCTAGAAGGTTATTGGTCCGGATGGGTCAGGAGCGAGGCGTCATCGAGATGCTCGAGGATAAGGCTCCTCGAACCTGCGAGCACGTGTGGCGAAACCTTCCCATCTCCAGTTTCGGGATCCACGCGAAGTTCGCCGGGTGCGAGTTGATAATCATGGTTCCTTACTACCTCGACACCGATGAGAATATGAACGAATCCGTGGTGGGTGACGTGGCCTACTATCCGGGGCGACAAACCATTTGCATGTGGTACGGCCCTGCCGCGGCGCTGGGCAAGGCGCCAACCTTCGGCCGGATAGTGGAAGGGATCGATGCGCTCCGCGGCGCCGCCGAGCGCATTCTTCGCGAGGGCAGTCTTCCTGCCTCGATCACCCGGCTCGAGGATAACGCATCCTACGCGGTCTCTCCGTCGTTGGAGCCACAGGCGGGCCAGCCACAGGTGCGCTCGTACATTACATTCCTGAAGAAGTTCGTCAACGACACCTGGGATAACGAGCCGGATGATTTGCGGCGGCTGCGCGAGCACTCGCGGCCACCGATGGGGAATCTCCCTTGTATGCTCTACGCCAACTTCGATCTGTTCTGGGCCGGAGAGAACCTGCAGGTCTGCCGGGAAATGGCGAAGAACAGGTCGCTCCCCCTTGATTCGCTCAACAAAATGGCCGGCGCCTTGCTCCGTCGCGCTAGCGGCCGGCTTCGCCTGTTACAGAAATGGAGCGTGAGCAACACGCCGGAAGCTATCGACGACGTAGCGGCTTTCCTCGACGGTGAAGGAGTCTCCAACTACGCTGACTTCATAACATTGATGGAATATGTGATCCTGGCCACGGGAAGAATGGCCAACTGGGTCGACCGGGCCATTCCCTGGGCGGATCTTGACGCATCTCTGGCGCTTCACAGGTAACCCGCCGACTGACCGGTAACCGAAAGTCGCTCGAAAGGGGGATTCCGATGCATACCGAAGGTATTGTCGAGAAGCTGAGAGATCAGGGCATCCAAACTATCAGGGTCCAGTTCGCGGACCAGTTTGGTGTGCCCCGCGGCAAAGACGTGCCCATCGGCTTCTTTGAAGAGGCACTGGAAGAAGGAGTCCAGTTTTGTGTCTCCATATTCTCCATCGACCTGTCGTCCTCCGTGGCCATGGGCACCGGCGTGGGCGACGAGGTAGCTTACGCCGACATGAGGGCGCTGCCGGACATCAGCACCCTGCGCCCGGTCCCGTGGCTGGAAAACACGGTGATGGTCCAGTCGGACCTCTACGTTAAGGGCAAGCCTCTCGAGATATCGCCGCGCGGAATCCTGAAGAAGATCGTCGAGCGATACAGAGAAAGGGGTTGGGAGCCGGTAATCGGCACCGAGCTGGAGTTCTATCTCCTCGAGAACCGCGATGGAAAAATGTGCACCTACGTGGACCGTTGGGGCATGTGCTATACGTCGGGACCGCTAATCGATCGACGAGGCGTCCTCTTCGAGATCAGGAAGGCGATGGAGCAGATGGGAGTGACCATACCGGCCTACAACCACGAGTTCTACGCCAGCCAGTACGAAATAAACCTCCTCCATCAGCCGGCTCTGGAGGCGGCGGATACGGCCTTCGCCTTCAAACAGGCCGTCAAAGAAATCGCCTTGAATCACAATCTGCAGGCCACCTTTATGGCTAAACCCAGGAACGACGGCGGCGGCAGTGGCTTACACGTGCACCTCAGCCTCCGTGACGCCGGCACGGGCCAGAACTTGTTTGACGATCCGGCGGGTAGCTGCGGGTTGTCCCAGTTGGCGCACTGGTTCATCGGGGGACAGCTCGATCACGCCAGAGGCATGAACGCCATTCTCGGCCCGACCATCAACTCCTACAAGCGGCACGTGCTCGGTTCGTTTGCGCCGGTCTTCCTGATCTGGGGGCTCGATAACCGCACCACCTACGTCAGAATCCCTACCGAGCGTGGAAAAGCTTCCCGGGTGGAGAATAGAGCGGCGGATGGCGCGGCCAATGTTTACCTCGCCTACGCTGCCATCCTGGCCGCCGGTCTGGACGGCATTGACCGGAAGATCGATCCCGGGGCCCCGTTCGACGGTGATGCCTACGCCAAGCTGAGCGTCGACCAGGATCCGGTGCTGCCTCAAAGTCTGGGGGATGCGGTAAGGGCCTTCGAGACCGACGAGGATCTCGTCGCCGCGTTGGGCAAGTCCTTCGCTCAGGAATACACCGCCATCAAGCGGCTTGAGGTAGCGAGATTCAACCAATACGTGACGGATTGGGAGTTCAACGAGTACAGCTTCCACCTGTAGAAGGGAACCTGATATATGTGTGGTGTCGCAGGTATCTTGGTTAAGGGGCATAGGAATCTTGGGCCTATTATGGTCGACATGCTGGGCATGCTGAAGCACAGAGGCAGAGATGCTACCGGCGCCGTGTTCTTCCGCGCCACGCCAAGCACGCATTCCAGAGCGCGCGTCGCGCTGACCAGCGCCCAGGCGGATCTCGACCTGTTGCGCTCCCTGATAGAGGCGAACGGCGGTGAGATCGTCGAGTACGAGGTGGAGCCCACATCATCCCCTTACTTCATATTCCGGGGAGTAGTTGCAATTGGGGATGAGCAGCAGCCCCAGCTCATCGACGCTATCAACGCCCAGCCCACGCTGTGCGTCCACAGCTTCGGCCGCTCGATCGAAGTAGTCAAGGATGTGGGTACGGCCGAGAACCTGGCCCGCTACCGGGAGATGTCGGAGATGCCCGCCTCGATCGCCATCGGGCACACGCGCCTGGCAACGGAGAGCATTGATAACATCAACTTCGCCCATCCTTTTGTCGCCACCGTACTGCCGGAGTTGGCCATCGTGCACAACGGCCAGCTTACCAACTACTACCGGCTGCGACGCCAGATGGAAGCCCTGGGCGTTCGCTTCAAGACCTTCAACGATTCGGAATTGATCGCCCATTATCTGGCCTACCAGATCAGAGTGAAAGGGAAGAGCTTCCGGCAGGCCCTGGAGCACTCCCTGGACGCTTTTGACGGGGTGTATAGCTACCTTTGCGCCACGCCGAACGGAGTCGGAGCCGTTCGGGACCGCCTCGGGTTAAAGCCAATACTCTTCGCCGAAGACAAGGATGTGCTACTGCTGGGTTCGGAGCAGTGTTCCATCGAGAGCGTGGATTCAAACGTTTTTGCGGAAGAAATGTCGCCGGGTGAAGTGCGAGTATGGTTGAAGAATTAGACGCCACCAGAGTTCCGCCAGTGGAGATCAATAAGACCTTGCGTGAGCTGGGCGGGTCCGGACAGACGATTAGGATTCTGAATCCCAAAGGGGTCCACAGTCTGGTGACCAACGTCCGGGGCAGCCTGCAGGTTGAAGTGGAAGGAAGCGTGGGCTTCTACACCGGCGGTTATATGAACGGCCCGACGGTAATAGTCAAGGGCTGCGCCGGCTGGTACACCGGGGATAACCTCATAGACGGCACCATTGTCGTCGAGAAGAATTGCGGGAGCAACGTGGGACCTTCGATGCTGGGGGGACTGGTGCTCGTCCGCGGCTCCGCCGGCAGTCGGGTAGGATACGCCCAGAAAGGGGGGACCCTGGTCGTCTGCGGCAACGCGGGAATGCTGGTGGGCAAGATGATGCTGGGCGGCAGGGTAGTCATCCTGGGCGACGTTGGAAAGCAGGTGGGCGAATCAATGTACGGGGGAAAGATCCTGGTGGGAGGCAGAATCGCCGGCGAGTGCAAATCTATTCCGACCGGCGAGCCCGATGCTTCGGATATCGAGGCCGTGGCTCCCCTGTTGGAGCGCTGGGGCTTGCCGGCCGATCTTCGCCGGTTCACAGCCATAATTCCTCACCCCGGCAAGCACAAGTACATTATCTTCGCGCCGCGACACCAACTAGTAGAGGCTAACCAATGATCGTATGTGATAGCTCGCTCTGCACCGATTGTGGCATTTGCATCCGGCGATGCCCCAAGAACGCCCTGCAAATAGTGGGTGAAGGTGGACCGGCCCAGACGAAGGATGGCCAGGCCGGAAGCTCCACTTCTCCACTCGTCGGGGGAGGCTGGTCGCCGGCCTTGATCAGGGAGATTCAAGCCAAGGCCGCCTCGGGCAAGAACCTCATTCGCGGCTGCGGCAGCACCCGCCGAATGCCCACTTTCGACGATCTGGTGGTCCTACCGGCGGCGCTGTCCAGGCTGGCCATCGACACCTATCGCGAGCACTGCGAGACCAGGACCAACCTCGCCAAACGCTTCCCCGATAACCCGATCGTGATCGAAACCCCCATTATCGTGGGAGGAATGTCCTACGGCGCCCTGAGCAAGGAAGCCAAGATCGCCCTCTCCAAGGGAAGCGCCCGGATAGGAACCGCGATTGACAATGGCGAGGGGGGACTGCTGCCGGAAGAACGGGCCAACTCGTACCTTCAGATAGTGCAGATGACGCCAGGTCGATTCCGATTCTCGGTGGAGACGCTGGAACAGGCCGACATCATCGAGCTGATCTTCGGGATCGGCGCCAAGCCGGGGCTGTCCGGACACCTGATGGCGGAGAAGATTACCAAAGAGATAGCCGATTTCCGCGGACTGCCGGTCGGAATAGATTTGCACTCGCACCCCCGGCACGGCGACATCTTCGGCCCGGACGATCTGCAGCTTAAGATAGCCGAGCTGCGCGAGATCACCGGCTACAAAAAGCCGATCTTTGCCAAGATCGGAGCCGGCCGAGTCAGGGAGGACGTCAAGATCGCGGCGAAAGTCGGAATCGACGGCATCACCATCGACGGCATGCAGGGCGGCACCGGAGCAGGGCCGAAGATAGCGATCGATCACCTGGGCATCCCGACCCTTCCCGCCCTGGTGCAGGCTACTCGGGCGCTGGAGGAGATGGGGCTCAAGGACGAGATTACCCTGATGGTTTCCGGTGGCATAAAAGACGGGGCCGACGTGGCCAAAGCGATCGCCCTGGGAGCCGACGCCGTCGGAATCGGCACCGGCGCCATGGTGGCTATGGGCTGCACCGTATGCATGGAGTGCCACCTCGGCAATTGCGAGTTTGGCATCGGCACGCAGAAGCCCGAGCTTCGAGCCCGCCTGGACGTAGAGAAAGCTGCCGAGAGGGTGGCCAACTACATCACCGCGATGACCTATGAGCTCGTGGTGCTGGCCAAGGCCTGCGGCAAGACAGACGTGCACAACTTGGAGCGAGAGGACCTGAGGGCGCTGACCCTCGAAGCCAGCGCCATGACCGGCGTACCGTTGGTGGGCACCGACTACACCTTCGGCCAGCCCTTCGGGTATTTCGGGTAGGAGTAAAAGACCGATGATTCTAGGCAAAGTTGTGGGCTCGGTGGTAGCCACCATCAAAGAGAGCAACCTCACGGGACTGAAGCTGCTGGTGGTGGCGAAGGTCACCCCGGCAGGGGAGCCGACGAACGAGCACATAGTCGCGGCCGACACCGTTGGGGCAGGGGTCGGAGATAACGTGCTGCTGGTGACCGGCAGCTCTGCCCGATTCACCAATGCCACCCAGGAATCCGCGGTGGACGCGGCGATCGTGGGAGTTGTCGACCGGGTAGACCTGTAGGAGTGACTGCAAGGTGATTCTCTCACCGGCTGTCCGTGAACGTCGGCAAGGCCGTGATGCCGCCGGTGGGTTCACAATCGGGACGGTGTCCCACAACCGCACTAGCAAACAATATTTAGGGAGGTATTTGTATCTATGGCAGCGAACGATCTAGGAATGTCGGCACTGGGAATGATCGAGACCAGGGGGCTGGTGGCAGCGATTGAGGCGGCAGATGCCATGCTCAAGGCCGCCAACGTGGTGCTGGTGGGCAAAGAAGTGATCGGCGGCGGCCTGGTGGCGGTGATGGTCCGAGGCGACGTGGGAGCGGTGAAGGCAGCCGTGGACGCCGGGGCCGCTTCGGCCAAGAGGATCGGCGAGCTCGTCTCGGTGCACGTAATCCCGCGACCGCACGGCGACATCGAGGCCATTCTTTCGCCAGCCGGCAGAATCACGGCGGCGCTCTAAGACCGGAAACCGCCGGTGCACTTTGCGCTGTCATTTGGCGGTCTGTAGTGCAGGGGCTTGTCTCCTGCTCGCGCCCCTCCAGTAGGGGACAAGCCTGGGCCTGTGCCCCGCAGAGGGCGGGCACGGTGCCGCGCGCTGCAGACCACGGAGGTCTTGGTAGGCGCTCGAAACGCGTCAATTCCATAGACAAGCATCATCCATGATGGAATGGGTGAAGGACTCGGTATGAAAACTTTCTACACTTCGCGTGACATCGAAGACATGGTGGCCAAGGGCGCGAAAGAGCTGCTGGTCACCGGGGAAGTCACCCTGACCGACGAGGCCGAGGACCGCGCCGTTCGTTTGGGCCTGGAGCTTCGCCGTAATGGCAATCCGAAAACGGCACCTGCAGCACCAGTGGCCGCCGATGGAATATCTCCGCAGGACATTTCCGAAATCATCAGAGAAGTAATGGCCTGTTGCGGAGCCAAAGCCGGAACACGGCCTTCGGGCGGACTCCCGGCGACGTCGAGAAGGCGGCTACTCATCGGTGGGCGATGGACGGACAGCGCCTCGGGCAAGTTCTTCGCCGTGACGAACCCGGCCACGAACCAGGTCATCGCCGAGGTAGCCGAGGGCGGAGCCGAAGACGTCTCGGCGGCAGTGGCAGCCGCTCACAGGGCCTTCGAGGAAGGTCCCTGGGGAAAGATGAGCGCCGTCGAGCGCGGACGCTGCCTGTCCCGGGTTGCCCAGCTGCTGCGGGAGAAAGCCGAGCAGTTGGCCCTCCTGGAGACCACCAACGCGGGCAAGCCCATCTCCCAGACCAGGGCGATCGATTTGCCGGCAGCCGCGGACACCTTCGAGTACTACGCCGGAGCAGCCGACAAGGTTGAAGGGCAAACTATGCCCCTGCCGGGCAATTTCCTCAACTACACCTTGAGGGAACCCCTGGGTGTGGTCGGGATAATCGTTCCCTGGAACTTCCCCCTGATGATCGCCTCCTGGAAGCTGGCTCCGGCCCTGGCGGCGGGAAACGCGGTGGTCCTCAAGCCCGCCTCCTTGACACCCCTTTCGGCCCTGGAGCTAGGGGCCATCTGCCAGGAGGCCGGAATTCCCGAGGGGGTCGTCAACGTCGTGCCCGGACCGGGGTCAACCGTGGGCGATGCGCTGGTTCAGCATCCGGGGGTGGCCAAGATCGCCTTTACCGGCGAGACAGCAACGGGACGCGGAATCGCCCGGTGCGGAGCAGAGACGATCAAGCGGATAACCCTCGAGCTAGGGGGCAAATCCCCCAACATCGTCTTCGACGACGCCGATATCGACCGCGCGGTAAGCGGCTCGCTATTTGCCATCTACTTGAACGCCGGCGAGGTCTGCGCCGCCGGGTCGCGCCTGTTCCTGCACGAACGCATTCACGATGCCTTCCTGGAAAGGTTCGTGAGCAGAGCCAAAGCGATACGGGTAGGCGACACGATGTGCGAGCAAACCCAGATGGGACCGCTGATCTCTCGCCAGCATCTCGAGAAGGTCAAAGGCTATGTTCGCAGCGGAATCGATCAGGGTGCGAGGCTCGTCTCGGGAGGCACGCCTCCGCCCAGCCCGGAGTGCTCTCAAGGCAACTACTTCCTGCCCACGATCTTCGACGGCGTCACCATGAACATGAAGATCGCCCAGGAAGAAATCTTTGGCCCGGTGGTCGCCGTGCTGACCTTCCGCGACGAGGACGAGGTGGTGAAACAGGCCAACAGTCTCATCTACGGGCTCGCCGCCGGCGTCTGGACTCGCGACATCACCCGAGGCCATCGGGTCGCCTCCCGGATCAAGTCCGGCAGCATCTGGATCAACGCCTATAACCTGGTGCCCGTCGAAGCACCCTTTGGCGGATACAAACAGAGTGGCATCGGACGTGACCTGGGGCTGGAGGCGATGAGCTCTTATCTACAGACGAAGAACGTTTGTGTGGACCTCAGCTCGGAGGGCATCGACTGGTTCAAGGGTTAAGGGCGGGCGCTTTTTCCTCTGGAATTATTCAATATGGAGGTAACAGAGTGGACGATAGTCAGAGAGATAGCATCGTGAGAGCCGTGGTGGCCGAGCTGCAGCGACAGGGCGCTTACAGTGGCGTTCAGCCCCAGCCCGGCGGCAACGGCAACGGCCGAGCCAGCGTGCCCCGAAAGCCGCAGAGCATAGCCATCATTGGAGGTGGCCACGGCGGCCACGCCATCGGGGCACACATGACCTTGAAGGGATTCTCGGTCAATCTGTTCAGCTTCTATGAGCGCGAGCTGACCGCCGCCCGCGAGCGTGGCGGCGTCGAAGTAATGGGAGGCGCCCAGGGCTTTGCCAAACTGAACAAGATAACCACGTCTTTGGACGAGGCCGTCAAAGACGTGGACATGATTATGGTCGTCTCCCCGGCCGTCTCGCACAAGACGGTCGCTTCGCTACTCACGCCTCTGCTCAAAGATGGCCAAATCATCGTCCTCAACCCCGGACGAATGGGTGGAGCGATCGAGTTTGCCCACACCTTGCAGCGCTTCGCCTTGCAGGCCAGAGTGTACGTGGCCGAAACTAACACCCTGATTTACGCCGCGGAGATCAGGGGACCGGCCAAGGTGGAGATTCTGAAGGAAAAGAACAAGATGCGGGCGGCCGCCTTCCCGGCCAGCGACAACGACGTGGTCATCCCGCTGCTCCAGCAAATGTATCCGCAAATCGAGGCCGGCCAGAACGTGCTGGAAACCAGTATGAACAACGTCGGATTGGTTTTCCACCCCGCTCCGGCCATGCTGAACACGCCGACCATCGACCGGGTGGCGCGCGGCGAGAAGGGCCTGCGCTGGTACAAGGACATGGTGACCAAGCCCATCTGCGATATGGTGATGGAGAAGGTCGATAAGGAGAAGGTCGCGGTCACCAAGGCCCTGGGCCTGGATGCCTGGACTGCCCTCAAATGGGTCAAGGAAAGCTACGGGGTCACGGGAAACTCGCTCTACGAAGTTCTCTCCACCAACCCCCACGTGGCCGGCTTCAGCGCCCCTTCCGATTTCTGGGGCTGGAACAACATCCTGGATGAGGTCCCGAACAACCTCGTGCCGATGGCATCCTTCGGACATGCCCTGGGCATACCCACCCCGGCCATCGATTCCCTCGTCAACCTGGCCTGCACCATGTGCAACATAGATTTCTGGCACCACGGGCGAACGGTGGAGAGCCTGGGACTGGCCGGGATGTCTGCCCAGCAGATGGTGGAATACGTCGAGCGGGGAAAAGCCGGTTCCAATTGCCGGGACTGCGAGATTTGCGTCTGCCGGTTCACCTCAACCTAACGCACCGCTGAGGCGGTCCGTTAGGTTGAGGTGAACATGTGGAACTGAGAGCGTACGCCTACATCGACCGCATGCAGCCCAACTTCGCCGCTTACATCGGGGCCGCCGTGGCCGGCGATCCGCCGGTGGCAGGGATGTCCGAGCTCTACATCGAAGTAGCACCGGGCAACGAGGTGTTCCGCGTGGTCGACCTGGCCGTCAAATCCTCGGACGTGCGACCGGGATGGCAGATCGTGGAGCGGGAATTCGGGATGTTGGAAATCCACTCGGCGTCCCCCGATTCGGTGAAACACGCCGGAGAAGCCATCCTGATTTCCCTTGGTTTGAACAAGAGCCAGAGGAAGAAACCGGAGATCGGGTCGGCCCAGGTCATCAGCAACGTGGACGCCTACCAGGCGCAGCTGATAAACCGAATGAAGCGTGGCTCGCTACTCATACCGGGTCAGACGCTTTACATCATGGAGGTAACACCGGCCGCCTACGTGGTGGTCGCGGCCAACGAGGCCGAAAAGGCGGCCAACATAAGCATAGTGGAGATAACCCCTACCGGCCGGTTCGGACGCCTCTACCTAGCCGGCAGCGAATCGGAGGTGCGCGCTGCTCAGCAGGCTTCGGTGGCAGCTATCGAGGCCATTGAGGGCTCCTAAAGTAGTGCAGACTTGACGAAAGTCTGATATAATAACCTGCAACATAGATGCCGGGCGTAGACTAGACGCATTCGAGCCTGCGCCCGCTCGTGTTTCACAGGGGACACAGGGAGACCGCCGCGCACGAGGGAGTTGTGTTGCAGTAGCCCGCTGTCATCTCGAAGTGAGATAACGCGCAGTGGGCATTTCTGTTTTTCATCACCTTATAGGATGAGGCACCGAATGGGCAAACTCTGGATCGACGATACCACCTTGAGAGACGGCGAGCAAACCGCCGGAGTCGTTTTTGCCAACGCTGAGAAGATTCAGATCGCGAAGATGCTCAGCGATCTCGGCATCCATCAGATCGAGGTGGGCATACCCGCTATGGGAGGGGACGAGAAAGAGGCCATCAAGTCCATAGTCGATCTCGGTCTGCCGACCAGCATTCTCGCCTGGAACCGAGCGGTGATCTCGGACATCGATGCCTCGCTCAGCTGTGGTGTTGATACGATAGCGGTATCGATCTCCGCCTCTGATATTCACATCCAGACCAAGCTTCAGCGCGACCGGCAGTGGGTCCTGGACAGTATCAAGGAATCGGTCGATTACGCCAAACGCCACGATCTGTACGTCTCGGTCAACGCCGAGGATGCTTCGCGCGCCGACCCTCAATTCATTATCCAGTTCGCCCAAACGGCGAAGGAGGCCGGTGCCGATCGCATTCGCTACTGCGACACGCTGGGGATACTGGACCCATTTGAAACGTACTGGCGCATCAAAGCCCTGGTAGATGCGGTGAAGATTGAAGTCGAGATGCACACACATAACGACCTGGGAATGGCCACCGCCAACGCCATCGCCGGAATTCAGGCCGGAGCCGCCTTCGTCAACGTCACGGTGAACGGATTGGGCGAAAGGGCCGGCAACGCCGCCCTCGAAGAGGTGGTCGTCGCGCTCAAATACATCGAGGGCATCGACACGGGCATCGACACCTCCAGATTCCGGGAGATTTCCGAGTACGTGGCCCGGGCATCCGGGCGCCCGTTGCCCACCTGGAAGCCAATCGTGGGAAGCAACCTGTTCATCTACGAGTCGGAAGGCAGGGGCAGCGGCGCTTTGCTGGACCCGAACAACTACGAGGTGTATCCCCCGGAAGAGGTTGGCCTGCACCGCCTCTTTATTATCGGCAAGCACAGCGGTCCCAACACGCTAAAACACAAGCTTCAGGAACACGGATTTCAGATCAGCGACAGGCTTGCCCATCAGCTAGGCCACGAAGCCAGGTCTTTGTCGATCAAACTGAAGCGGGCGCTGTTCGACAGAGAGGTTATAGAGCTGTACGAGCAGTCTCAGAAATCTCGGGCCAGGACCCCATCGGGAGTGACTAAGAGTTGAGCGAGACCATTTTGCATCCCAAGGACTCCGATCTCAAAAACCGCCGGCTGCACCTCGTCGATCTGACGCTTCGCGACGGCGAACAGACCGCCGGCGTGGTCTTCGCCCAGGGAGAGAAGGTCAGAATAGCCAAGCTGCTGGACAGCGTGGGCGTCCACTTCATCGAAGTCGGTATTCCTGCCCTCGGGAAAGAGGAACAGCGCTCAATTCGCGCCATCGCCGACGCGGGGCTGAAGGCCAAGCTCATCGCCTTTTGCAAGCCAAATTTGGACGATATCAGGTGGTCGGCGGAGTGCGGCGTAACCGCCGTGACCATCTCGATTTCCACATCCGACATACACTTGAAGTCGAAGTTGAAGAAGACCCGCAAATGGGTGCTGCAATCCCTGGTCTCATGTATCGATGAGGCGAAGCGGCTAGGCCTGGAAGTCACCGCCAGCGCTGAGGACGCTTCCAGGGCCGACGTTGATTTCCTGATCCAATACGCTCAGACCGCTAAGGCGGCAGGCGCCACACGCGTCCGGCTTTGCGATACCCTCAGCGTGCTAAGCCCGTTTCAAACCTACGCCGTGGTCCAGAAGCTGGCGAACTCCGTGGAAATAGACCTGGAGATGCACACCCACAACGATTTTGGCATGGCCACGGCGAATGCGCTGGCGGGCGTTCGTGCAGGCGCCAACTACATCACGGTGTCGATCAACGGGCTCGGAGAGAGGGCCGGCAACGCGGCGCTGGAGGAAGTTGTGATGGCGCTGAAATGCCTGCACGGCATCGATCTCGGCATACCCACCAAACGATTCCGCGAGCTGGCCGAGTACGTCGCCGAGGCCTCAGGCCGAGCCATCCCCGTCTGGAAAGCCGTCGTCGGCGACAACGTCTTCGCTCACGAGTCCGGAATCCACGCCGACGGGGTCATCAAGAACCCGCGCAACTACGAGATTTTCTCACCCGAGGAAGTGGGCCTCACCCGCCAGTTGGTGGTAGGCAAGCATTCTGGCTCCCACACCATCATCCACAAGTTCCGAGAGTTCGGCATCGACCTCACTCCGGGTGAGGCCAACGACATCCTGGCCCTGGCCCGGACCATGGCCGTGGAGATGAAGCGCGCTTTGTTCGACAAAGAGCTGATGTATATCTATAACGACTACCGCGCGAGCAAGAGTTGATGCTCCTGTTGAAAGCTGTCCACCATATCAGGACGTAATCCCAACGTAGACGCTGCTGTTCCATCCTCTCAAACTCACAAAGGAGCGCATCGAGGACCTTGGACGAACACCTTCGGCAACGGATTAGTGTCAATCCGAGAGTCAAGACCGGGAAGCCGGTCATTAGCGGGACGCGCATTCCGGTGGAGCTTGTCGTCCGCATGTTGGCTCAAGGCATCCCCGAGGATGATATCCTTCGCGAATACCCAAGCCTGCAACGCGACGATACCCGGACCGCACTGGCCTACGTACAAGGCTAACTCTTACTCTGCCACTGTAGCCCTTTTTCTTTCCCGGCGCGTGGATACCAAACAGTGAGCCCGAGGTGAGAAACACGGACTACTGTCCCCATGCGCTTGGCTTCAGAATCAAACTCCTCGTGGTTTAGCAATCGCCGCGCCCACGTTGCGGCCTCAAACTGCCCCACATCCAAGCACACCAAACAGTACCATGGAATCGCAAGGTCTACTCGGGTGATAACCGGGGCCATTAGAACCAAGCGGGTTGCATGATCATAGGTGCTGCCGTCACGGCCAACGTGCGGCGGATCCATCGCTATCAAGTTCGTCAGAGCGAAGATCGGGCGAGAAACGGGATCGAAGCGGGGCGCCGAACGTCAGGCAAAGCTTCTTCTTTGTATTGTTTTCGTTGGCTGACCAAGCCAACTCAACTTTTCGGTCTTTTGAACACCTATTACCGTCAAGATTTCGCATACTAAGGGCAGTTATTTCGGTGGACTTTTGACAGTTCAAAGCGGCCGTGACACAACTAGGGTGTGACAGGCCATCGGCCCCCTAATGCTTGAGTAGCTTGGTAAGCAGCCTTCAGCACCTTGCTGCCGAATTCGTCGATGCACTCCGGTGAAAGCGGAGACGCTAAGCCGAGCCCGGCCATCACGAGGATCGCTTCGCCTGCTGGGTCGAAGATAGGTGCAGCGACGACGTTAATGCCGCGTGCGTATTCCTCGATACTCTTGGCAAAGCCTCTACGTCGTACCTCGGCGAGATTCTCTCTCAAGGTTTCGACATTGGTGATACTATGCTGCGTGAAGGCACGCAGACCTTTGCGGGCGATGTAGGAGGATACCTCCTCATCTTTGAGGTAAGCCATAAGAGCTTTGCCCAGGGCGCCGGTGGATAGGGGGAAGAATTCACCTATCGAGGCAACTATTCTGATGTTGCTGGAAGGATCGGCTCTGTCTACGAGCATGAGTTGATCCTCAGCACGTTGCACCAGGAAACACGTCAACTTTGTGTCACGGACGAAAGCCTGCAGATAAGGACGAACAACCTCCACCCAATCCATGTGCTCGGCCGCTTTTGCCCCTAGCCCCACCAATGCCCAACCCAGCCGGTAGCGCTTGGTTTCAGCATCGAATCTGACCAGGTGATGCTTCTCCATCGTCTTCAGAACACTGAAGGCCGTCGTGCGAGGAATACCCAGGGCCGCGCATGCTTCTGCGAGCGACTTTTGCGCGGGGGCGTTTTCCTTCAGGTAATCTAAGAGCTTGATGGCTGTCTCAACAGAGGGCACCGAGTAGTCCATGTTCTAACCCTAATCCTGTACACGGAACGTCCTTCTGAGTGCGGAACAATTATACGTTTTCACAGCTTGGCTCGTCAAGACGGTTGTGTGCCAACGCGGTTTCAAAAAGGATGGAATTCTTACCGACAAGACGCTTGACAACAGGCCAGATGCGGCTTATAATGGCTTCTGTCACTAGAACGGCATTCTTCTATTAGAATGCCAAGGTAATATTTTGCTAATCAGATCGGTTACCATAATGCCTTTTGGCAACACTGACTTTTTCGTAACTGCCAGGAGCAAACCCTGATGCAAGCTAACTTCGCGATAGAAGCTCTCAAACACGCGGCAATTAGGCCCAACAGTATCGCCATTCGATCCGAGGAGCACGGGGCATTCACTTATCAGTGGCTTTCTGAGCAGGCAAGAAGGTTTGGCAACGTACTGAAGCACCTGGGCGTTGGCCGAGGCGATCGCTATTTGTGTTTTCTCCCCAGCATCCCCGACACTGCTGCTGTCTTCCTTGGCGGTCAATTGATAGGCAGCATTCCTGTTATGGTTTTTCTGGGATACAAGGAGAAGGAGCTGCAACACGTCTTCCATAGTGCCGAAGCTAAGCTGGTAATAACGACCGCGCAGCTGCGCGGCTCCGTGGAGAGGGTGAGGGCAGCGTGCGGTCCGGAATGTATGATCGTTCTCGACGAGGCCGTCGAAGAAGTGCCCACTCTCTCTCGCCCCTCTGATACCCAGTTCTCTTACTTCCAATTGATGTCAGAAGCCTCAACTGAGATGATACCTGTGTCGACCGACGAAAACGAAATTGCGGAGCTACTTTTTACTTCAGGGACCACTGGTGCTCCCAAGGGCATTCCCCATACACACGGAAACATTATCAGGCAATGTGGGATAACGACCTCCGTGATCTGGCCCGATCTGGGCCCGGGCGACGTCCTCTACACGCCGGCGCCGATCGCGTTTGCCATCGGTCTTCATTCGCATTTCCACTTCTGCTTTCACACGGGTGCCAGCTCCCTCTACTGCACCGAGCGACCTTCGCCGCATCGTTTCCTGGAGCTGGTGGAAAGGCATCGTGTAACGCACATCATGACTACTTCGACCCACTTGTGGAATGTCCTCGCGGTACCCCCGCAGCCTGAACGTACGAAGACGGTTAGAGCAATGTCGGTGGGCGGATCTCCCGTGACCGGGGATCTCTTCAAGAGATGGAAAGAGGCCTATGGTTTAGCTTTGCGACCTAGCCTGGCAATGACCGAGACCCTCGGGGCTGCGTTGGGATCACGAGCTGAGGAGGGGCGGCCTGATACACTCGGCAAGAGATTGCCTGGTTGGGAAACCAGGGTCGTAGATACTGAGGATAACGAAGGTTGGCGAGAAGTCGAGAAGGGGTGCGTGGGGATTCTATGGCTGAAAGGGCCAACCGTTCTTCCATATTACTGGAATGCGGAAGAGCTGACCGGGGAGACGCTGAGAGATGGTTGGCTGAATACCGGCGACCTGGTCTACGAGGACGATGACGGTTACTTTCACCACGTCAGCCGAGCCGATGATGTCATCAAGAGCGCGGGATGGCGGATTTCTCCAGTCGAGATTGAGGACGTGCTCGTCGAGCACGATCTGGTGGAGCAGGTAGCGGTCGTCGGAGTGGACGATCCTAGGAGGGGCCAGGCAGTCGTGGCCGTGCTAGTTACGTCTGAACCGGTGGTGAACGAAGCGGCGCTTGTGAGCGATCTCCAAGCCTTTGCACACGAGAGGCTCGCCGGCTACAAGGTTCCGGAGCGGTTCATATTTCGCGACAGCCTTCCGAGAACGGCTACGGGGAAGATCCAACGTAAGGAATTGGTAGCCGTACTATCCGAACAGAAAGGGTAAGAAAGTGGGAAGATACGCGGGTCGGTTTGTGGTGGATGTCCACGTGCACGCGCAAAGAGCCGCGGTGAAGTTTGCCGAGCGGGGTGTGAAGACCCCGTCGATGGGCGACGTGTACGCCGGGGTGGCTGGGGTTACCTGGCACGAGAATTCTGGTAGGCTGCTTTACGATATGGATCGCTACGGGATTGACGTGTGCATCCTGCAATGCGGCGGACTGGCGAGAGGGATGGATACCGACCTGGACCTGAAGCTGGTGGAGCAGCATCCCGATCGGTTCGCCGCGTTGTGCTATCCCACTGACCTGGTAAGAAAGGCCGCGGCCGGAGAAGCAGAATGGACCGTCGCAGCAGCGTTGGCCGAGACCGAGGAAAGATTGAAGACGGGCCTGTACAAGGGCATCGGCCAGGGCTTGCCGATAACGGAAATGGGATCTTTCGGAGAATTGTGGGCAGCGGGAGATTCGAAAAAGAAGGCCGAGGTCCTCTCGGAAAGCGAGGTTCTAGACAGAACTCGCATGTTTATGGACCTCGCGGACAAGTATAACGTGGCAGTGGCCGGCCTGGCCCATGACGAGAAGCTGATCGGCCGCATCGCGGCGGAGTACCCGAAGGTACCTATCGTGCTTCAACTGGTCGGACACGGATGGAAGGCAACTACCGAAAGGGTGAAGTCTCTTTGCACGACGATATCGCGAGCGAAGAACGTGTATTTGGAGATGGGGCTGGCGCCGGCGGAGCTGTATGAGATACCGCTATCTGACCCGAACCTCGGGCCAACGCAGATCGTGTTTGGGACAGATTGGGGAGCCAGCCATTACGTGTACTCCCAGCCCGGCCGGCCGATCCGAGGCGAGGCTTTTACGAGCTACGTGGACTGGATCGGGAAGTGGGGGGCAGTCAGGTATCAAACCGATTTCTACGGCTGGTCGCTGCATCAAATCGACAAGTTGCGGGACATGCTCACTCAGGACGAGATCAACCTGATGCTGGGAGGAAATGCTGCCAGGATATTCAAGCTCGACGTGCCCTATACCAGACTCTTCCCGGAAGGCAGAGTAGACCTTTGGGGAATTGACTGGGGCAAGAGCATTCCGTTTATCCCGCGTGAGCAAATAACGGAAACGCGGCAAGAATAGCGAACAGCAGTCACGCCGCACAGATACTACAATAAGGGGTTGACGCGTGGTTACTAAGGTGCCTGAGACGAGGATAGATACTGACGTACTGGTCATTGGTGGCGGGCTGGCCGGGTGCTTCGCCGCATTAAAGGCAGCGGAACGTGGCGTGAAGGTCACCTTGCTGGAGAAGGCCAACGTTGCCCACAGCTCTTCAAACGCAACCGGCATAGATCATTTCCCATACTGCTATATCCCTGAAGTTCACGGGAAACTGGGAGTCAAGGTCCAGGACTTTGTCAGGGATCATACCGTCAAAGCGAACGGCATAATCAACCAGGATCTCTGTGAAATGATGTGGCAGGATTCCTATGAACGACTTCTCGACCTGGAGAAGATTGGCATCAAGATAAGATACGACAGAATCTACCCCTGGAACTTCGGCTTTGAGCAGGGGGATTATCCCGATGATCCTAAATTCCGGATAGTGCCGTGGTCTGGCTTTAAGGTTCCACCAGGGCTCAACATCGAAGGGCGTTTCATAAAAGAGAAGCTCGATGCCCGACTCCGTCAGCTAAACGTCAACGTGCTGAACTTTCACCACTCTCAGGAATTGCTAACGCGCGATGGCTCTGTGGTGGGAGCGGTAGGATTCAATATTCGCACAGGCGACTTCTTCGTCGTTAACGCGAAAGCTACCGTTCTCGCTACTGGCTCGCTGGCGCGGTTATTCCCTTCAAAAGTTATGTTTGACCACCTGAACCCGCCAAATCAGACGGCCGAGGGCCAGACGATGGCGTTCAAGGCCGGCGCGGAGCTGGCGATAATGGAGCAGTTCTTCTACGGCTCGCAAAGAGTGCGCATCGGCATGGCCAGGCTCAAGAATTGGACCCGCTCGGCCCCGGCCACGCCAAGCGGCTACCCGGCCGGCGTCGTCGTCAACGCGGCGGGCGAAGTGATGCCCAATAAGCTGCGCAGCTTTGATCAGTCGGATGACGATGAGCTGTCGCGACAGCAGGCCGAGTGGGTGAAGAGATCGCTCAAGGAAGGTAAGACCCCCTTCTATTGGGATGCCACTATGGCGACCGAAGAACAGAGGAAGTATGCCGAGTGGTCCTGCGCCGAAGAAGGAGGTGGTGTTGGCTTCTTCCTGCACCTGCAAGAGCTGGGCGCCGACCTTGCGACTCATCAGATAGAGGTGGAAAAACCGATATTAATCGAAGCACACACCTCTCGCGGCTTTCTTATGACCTCCCCGAGTGGTGTGATCATTAACGACAAGACCGAGACGACCTTGCCAGGGCTGTATGCGGCGGGAGAGTTGGCTTATGGTCAACATTTCCCCTCTTCGCCCTGGGCTTACGCTACTGGCGCCCGCGCTGGTTTAAACGCCGCCGAACGATCAACGCAGGTTCATTTGCCCAGCGTTGACGAAAGACAAGTTGAATTGAGTAAGGAAGAGCTTTACGCCTCCCTCCAACGTGGAGACGGAGCCACGTGGCAAGAGATGAATCTGGCCATCAATAACCTGATGGTGTCGTACCTGCGCCCATCGGCTTCCACTCTGGAGACGGGATTGCAGCACATCGCGGATCTCAAGAATGAACGGCTTCAGGCAAGCAACCCGCACGAGCTGATGCGCTGTATGGAGACGCGGAGTCTACTGACCGTAGCCGAAATCTTTTTCGACGCGACAGCGTTCCCGAGGCAGCCCCAGGATTGGAGAATACTGCAGAAGCGGGATGAGCGCGTGAGTTTCTCCACCAGACCGATTGAGTACAAATACCCAGTTAATCTGGCCTCAAGGAGCTGAATTCTATGTCTTACGGTCCGTCAATTGACACAGAATCCTGTATGAGCTGCAACCTGTGCATTGAGAGTTGCCCGATGGATGTTTTCGCCGAAGCCTCGCAACCCGGCGACCCACCAGTAGTAAGATATCCCGATGAGTGTTGGTATGACGGTGGTTGTGTCACAGTGTGCCCGATCCAACCATCGGCCATCAGGTTGGTTCATCCATTACAAATGAGGTTGGCGCTGAGGCGCGTCAAGTGAAGCTCGCCCGTTGGCTGAATTGGGGCAAGGGGTTTCAGGAAAATATTTGCTGCACAAGGGGGATTTTGGCGATGAAAACGACTAGAAAAGGTATGATCGTGGTAGCCACACTTATCGTCGCGTCATTGATGGCCTCGCTTCTCGCTAGCTGCAGTTCCGGAAGTTCGCAAACAACAGCCAGCCCCACACCGGCAACAAAGACCGACAAGGCTCAGCCCAGCGCTGCCAACTCTGGCGCCAGCAAAGACTTGACCGAGGTGACGGTAGGGGGCCTAGGAATTGGAACTGACGTGCCATTTTGGATCGCGCAAGACAAGGGGTACTTCGCCGAGCAAGGCATAAACATGAAGTTTGAGCCCTTCAGGGCGGGCGAGGAAATGATTCCGCTCCTGGCTACCAACAAACTGGCAGTCGGCTGGGTGGGCACCAACCCCGGCATGTTTAACGCTTACGCGCAGGGCGTCCCGATCAACATCGTGGGCAGTATGGCCAAGATGAGCCCCACTCAGGATAGCAGCGGCTTCATTGTGCGAGCGGACCTGGCGGATCAGATAAAGACCGCGAAGGACTTGAAGGGGCGCACAATAGCCACCAACTCCATGAACGCGGCCGGGCGCATGTACCTTGAGACCTATCTGCAAAAGGGTGGTCTTACTTTCAACGACGTGACAGTGAAGGAGCTCAGTTTCCCGGACGTTGCGACCGCGATGGGAAACAAGTTGGTTGACTTTGCATTTATCATCGAGCCCTACATTGCCATCGCTGCATCGAAGAAATTGGCGACGAAAGTCACAGGCGTGTACGACGTCTATGGCCCGCACGACTCAGGGGTACTCCTTGGCTCGCCCGAGTTCGTGCAAAACAAGAAGCTCTCGCAGGGATTTATGGTTGCCTTCATGAAGGCTGGCCGCGACTACTACAACGCGTTCATTAAGGGCCAAGAGCCCTTGCGCACTGAGATGGTGCAGATCGCCGTCAAGAACACCGCTCTGAAAGATCCTGCCCTTTATAAGGTAATGAGCTTCTCTGGTCCGGATCCAAACGGTCAGGTGGATCTCCCTGCTTTAAGCAAGATTCAAGACTACTGGGTAAAGGTTGGCTCCATCAAGAATCCGGTCGAAGTGAACAAAATGATAGACACGTCCTTGGTCGACAACGCTTTGAAGGTGCTGGGGGAATATAAGGACAAATAGTTGTTTCAGCAAGCTCCTGTCGTTCCGAGCCTTGTGAGTTTTCCGATTTGCAGTCGCGGTAGTGTCAATCACCTCGTACGCTTGCCCAAAAACCAGGACTGTTGAGACAGTTTCCTGCATACTGTTGCAGCTATATTATTCTGATAATAGCGAAGCGAAAGGAGCTTAGCCCAACTTCGCCAGTTATCGAACGAGATTTAAAGAAAGCGATGTTCCCTCATTAACAACTGCTGCTGCACCGACACGGTTTGCCCTAAGTCGGCCAGAAGTTGGTACTACATCGCTCTCATCTCTTCAAGGTATTTGGGCAGTTTAGGCCCAGCCTCTCCAACAGCACGGCCTGAGACCTCGTTAGCGTGGTGACACAACTCCTGCGTATCTCAATCCCCTTCTTCGTCGGCAAGATCACGTCCACGACTTTGATCTGGGCAATCTCATCGAATACCTTCCTTGGCTCGTCTCCGAGACCGGCTCTCTTACACATCTGCCCGATCGTCTTCCAACTGCAACTCCATCTTCTTCACGACATCCTCGACTGTCGCAACATCTGTACGATTGCCCTCGAAGACCTCGTAGCCCAAGGGCAATCCCCACCGACTTACCACTAAAGCAATGCATGCTTGCTTGCTATCAGGACGATGGTCCCTGGAGTACCCTCTCTTGGCTTGCTCATTGCCAGCGCTCTGTCCCTCAAAATAAGTCGATGTGACGTCGTACAACAGCAAGTCGTATTCTAAGTCGAACAGCTCTCCCAGACGCCCCTTGAGGTGCTTCTCTAGCGCGATCTTATGGGGCAGCAACTTGTCCAATGCCCGATAGAGCCGGACTCCGTTTACCTTCTCTGGCGAAATACCAAGGACATCGGCTAGCGCGCTTCGCTCGTAGGGATGTTCGGCAATGTGTAACTCGCTGGAGGGCTCGCACAGACGCATCAGCGCCAATATCGATGCCATCATCGACCAGGGAATCTCCTCCCGCCCCTGAGCCATCTCCTTCCTCAGAAAGGCGGAAAGCCCAAGCTTCTCCCAAACCACGCCCCGCCAAAGTCCCGCAACCGTTCCACCCGAAGGGGCTTCAGGTCTACTTCTACCCATTCCGGTTCAAGACTTTCCGCAAACAGACCTCTCTGGAAAGAATCACCCTGGTTGAGCGCCGCTTGCTTAAGGCCAAGTCGCACCGCCTCGTCTAGGTCACCGAGATAGGCGACGATGCGCTGGCGGGGACCTCGTTCAGTCCGGCAGGATTCGACCAGTTCCCAGTAAACGCGATCCTTCTTGATCTTGGACTGACCACATCTTCCAATGTACATGCCGGCATTATAGAGCGTTTCGCCGACGGAAAAGTTGGTACTACATTGGGTGTCGGCTGCACTTCGACATTGGCCTAATTACTGTTCCTCTCCATAGCGCCTCAGCAATGGCGAAAAACTCGCAAGAAACTCATTTCGAACCGTAAACTGGCGAAGTTGGGCTAGCATCGATTGCGCCTGCTACGTGCGCAAATCTCACGGCTTCCTGCTTGCCTGAGTGAGTCGCGTTTATGCGAAAGAGCACTAGGCCAATGCGCCGGTAGCCTGCGTGCAGCGTGGACATCACTTAACTTCATCTCCCTCAAGTGTTTTAGGCGCTGGGCACAGAAGCCAAGTTCGTTCATCCTAAACCTCAGCCTTCTCCAACTCAAACGCCTTGTGCAGCGCCAGAACCGCTTCGGCGACCTTGCTCTCTTCTATGATGCAGGTGATGCGAATCTCCGAGGTGGTGATGATCCCGATGTTGACGCCGACGTCGGCCAGGGTGCGGAACATGCGGGCGGCATAGCCGGGCGCGTGCTGAATGCCGGTGCCCACGATGGAAATCTTGGCCAAAGCGGTGGCGCTGACCACATTCCGCGCGCCGAGACCCCGAGCTACCGGCTCGATCAGGCGAACGGATTTCTGCAGGTCATTCCTGGACACGGTAAAGGATAGGTCGGTGGTCCCATCCAGGCTGGCGTTCTGCACTATCGTATCCACGCTGATGTGGTCGTTGGCCAGGGGCTCGAAAACGAAGGCGGCGGACCCCGGCTTGTCGGGAACGCCGACCACGGTTATCTTGGCCACGTTGGTATCGTGAGCGATACCGCGCACTTTATTACTAGCTTCCACAGCTTCACCTCCGCAGATGAGGGTCCCGGGATTGTCGTTAAAGCTGGAGCGCACCAGGATTGGAATCCCATACACTGCTCCGAGATCGACGGCCCGGGGATGCATCACCTTGGCGCCCTGCTGGGCCAATTCCAGCATCTCGTCGTAGCTTATCTTATCCAGCTTGCGGGCGTCGGCCACCAGCCGAGGATCGGCGGTGTAGACGCCGTCAACGTCGGTCAGTATCTCGCACACGGGCGCCTTCAGGCTGGCCGCCACGGCTACGGCAGTGGTATCGGAGCCGCCACGACCGAGCGTGGTGATATCAAGGTCATCGGTCACTCCCTGAAACCCGGCTACTATGACTACGTTGCCGGACTCCAGCTCTCGAATAACCCGCTTGGGATCCACCTCCACGATTTTCGCCCGGCTGTAGATGCCATCGGTCTTGATCCCGGCCTGGCCACCGGTGAGCGAGACCGCCTGTTGCCCGATGGAACGCAGAGCCATGGCAAGGAGAGTGCAGGAGATCAGCTCTCCCGTGGACAACAACAGGTCCATCTCCCTTTCGTCAGGATGGTCACAAATCCTGTGGGCCATGTCGATGAGATCATCGGTGGAATCGCCCATGGCCGAAACCACCACCACAACCCCATTTCCCTGTTGTTTGGTTCGCAAGACCCGCTGCGCCACCGCCTTGATTCGCTCGGGCGAGCCCACCGAGGTGCCCCCGTATTTCTGTACCACTAGAGCCATTGCGCACTTACTCCAGGAGATATCTGTTCACTAAGGGTCCGATCCTTACCCTCCCGGCTTCTCCGCCCCGAAGAGACGCCACCAACTCCCTCGCCCCTTCGGGGAGAGGGCTGGGGTGAGGGGCGATCTCGGAATTAGCATAGGGCCTCCCCTCGTTGTAATCCCCGCCCCTCGGGCGACCAGCCGAGCCTGTCTCAGTAAATCTGGGTTTTTCGCCCTGGTTGGCCTATCCTCTAGCATTTTGGTCGCTTAATAACGCCTGATTTGCTTGGAGG
>JAMDCE010000113.1 GCA_023489135.1 Chloroflexota bacterium | reverse complement strand
GACCACATTCAGGCTATCCAACATTACCTCGTGGGCGCGGACTACCGAAGCGCGGCGACCCTGATAAGCAAGGTGGGCCACTCCTTACTTCGCGCCAGCCGTTTCGATACCCTTACGTTCTGGATCAGCCAGATACCCGAACAAGACCTGCGTGGAGCGCCCGATCTGGTGTTCTTGCAGGCGCAGGTATTCGAGCTTCAGGGACATTACGACCGATCCTTGGAATGGTTGGAGCGAGCTGCTCAGGCATTTGCCAAAAAAAAGAATGACGTCGGCCTTAGCAAAGTTCTGCGCAGCAAGGCGTATATGGCCGCCTGGCGCTTGGGACGGCACGTCGAGGCCCAGGCTCTTTATCGTGAGGCGCTGGATTATTTGAGCCCTGAGAACATGATCGAAAGGGCCGATCTCCTGAGTTGTATCGCCTTGAGCCATTTGCCGGCTGCAAATCCAAGGGCTGCACGCGAAGCCTATGAGCTGGCGTTGCAGATATACGAAGAAGCGGGCGACAAAGAAGGAACAGTGGCGACGTTGATCAATCCTGGCACCTGGATATACTGGCTGCGGGGCGAATTCTCAGCGGGATTAGCCTCGCTCAGCCGCGCGCTTGCTTTGGCCGAGGAGCTTGGTAGCAAGCACATGCTTGCCGAATGTCTCGGCGGCCTGTCGGTGACGGTGCGTTATCGCGAACGCGGTGAGGAGGCCAAGGAGTGCGCGGAAAAGGCGGTGGCGCTCGGCCGTGAAATCGGTGCGGTCCAGCTCGAAGCCCACAACCTTACTTTTCTCGCCCTCGCGTGCCACGGCGGCCGCACTCCCGACCTGAACGCAGCCCGGCGTTACGCCGAGGAATCCGCACGGCTGGCAGAAAAAGAAGGGAACGAACGGATTCGCATCAGCGCCCTGAGCACGGAAGTCCTGGTCCTTCGGCGTCTGGGCGACCTGGTGGGGGCAGTCAACACAGGTAATCTGCTGCTGGATATCGCCGAAAGGAGCACAGATCAGTGGCTCATCGCCGCCTCGGAGATGAACGTTGGAGCTGCTCTCATCGATCAGGACGATGCGCGTGCTGAAGCTCTCCTGTTCCAGGCGCGCGAGAGGTTCGAACGGCACGAAGATAAATGGAACCTTGCTTGCGTCAACTTCTGGATCGCTGTGTTGTACCTTCGCTCTAAACCTCGCCAGGCCCTGGAATACTTCCAGGTCAGCCTGGACCTGGCAAGAGCAAATAACTACGGGTTTTGGTTCCTCGAGGAGCACAGGCACGCCGTGCCTTTGCTAGTGCTGGCTATCGGCAGCCACGTCTATCCTGAGTATTGCGCCTATTTGCTCAAGCGCATCGGATTGGACGCTATCGACGACCTGACTGCCTTGCTGAATCACGAAGTTGCAGATGTTCGCCAGATAGCGGCGGAACAAATCGCAAACCTTGCTGACGAGGCACCGGGACCAGATTCTGCTGCTATTCCCTCGGACCAACGCTGCCTGGCAGCGACGGTAGGACAAACCGCACCGAAGGCATTGCCAGGACGAGAGCTTGCGCCTCTGCGCATATGTTGCTTCGGCAATTTCAAGGTGTACCACGGCGATCGCCTTGTTCAGGAAGGCGAATGGCGGCTCAAGAAAGTGAAAAGCCTGTTGAAATACCTGGCTGCGTGTCCAGACCACACCGTCACGAAGGATGAGGTGCTCGAGGTATTCTGGGGGGATCTGAAGCCCGAAGCTGCCAGGGCTGATCTGAGAAGAACCCTGCACTTGCTGCGTCGCATGTTTGAACCGCACGCGGAGGCTTGTTCTTCCAGCTATATCGGCTCAGAGCACGGTCTCCTGGGATTACGCCCTGAAATGATTGAGATGATCGACGTCGACGAGTTTGTGCGGCACATCTCCGCCGCGCAAAAGGCGGAACGGCTGGGGGACCAGGGCCGAGCCGAGCAGGAATACGAAGCAGCCAGAACGCTTTACGTCGGCGACTTCCTGAGCGACGACCCCTATGAAGACTGGACGATGGCCAGGCGCGAACGCTTCAGGAACCTCTGTCTCTCCGCGCTGGAAAAGATGGCGAAGTGGCGGATGGATGCTCATGACTACGAAGCCGCCATCACGTACTTGCAGAAGATACTCGACCAGGACTGCGCCCGGGAAGATACTCACATACTCCTCATGCAGTGCCTCGCCAGGATCGGCCGGCGGCGTGAAGCGCTGGCGCAGTATGCGACTTGCCGCAGAATACTCAAGCAGGAACTCGACCTGGAGCCCACGCCGGAAACTCAGGCACTCTACGTCAGACTGGTGGCGGGCCAGACGATTTAGAGATATTCCCCACAGGCCAAGACTTGGACATCCTGCCGACGTTTTGTCGACGTTTCACAGACGCCGCCGCTGTAGAATTCCCTCAATAAGCCACAACCTGTTCGCCCATAACCACCGCTGTCATGCTTTCCTTACAGCGCTTTTCGTTGGGACTTGACTAGCAAGCGATACCCGATGTGGGCAGGTTTGAAACCTGCCCCTACCATGCCTGCCAAAGTTCATCGCAAATTGCTGTAATGGCTGCGCTATTCATCGCATGTCGCTTGCACTTTGAACCCGAATCAGAAAGTCCTTATGGGGAGATCGTCAGGCATCTGCGAGAGAAACCAGAATTCGTCAAGGAGGGAGAGTATGCCTAAGGTTCGAGCTAACGGCATCGATATCTACTACGAGGTACACGGCGCAGGAGAACCACTGGTGCTGATCATGGGCCTGGGTGCTGACTGCCGCCAGTGGGCTTTCGTACTGCCGACACTGGCCCAAAAGTACAAGGTCATCGTCTTCGATAACCGAGGAGCCGGCCAGACAGATAAGCCTGAAACCCCATATTCCATCCCACTACTTGCCAGCGACACCGCCGCCCTCTTAGATGCGCTTGATGTCGACCAGGCCCACGTCCTGGGAGCTTCCATGGGAGGTATGATCGCTCAAGAACTTGCGATTAGCCATCCCGAGCGAGTGCAAAGCCTCATCCTGGCCTGCACCTTCGCCAAGCCCGATAACATGTCGCGCGCCATATTGACGACGTGGCGGATGGTGGCTGAGGAGCTGGGACCGCAGGGACTGGTGAAAGTCATCTTCCCCTGGGCGTTCACTGCAGACTTCTATGAGAACCACGCTGCTGAGCTGGAGATGGCCGAGGGCCTTTTCCTCGACAATCCACAGCCCCTTCATGCATTCTTGAACCAGTGCGACGCCTGCCTGAACCACGACACTACCGCTCGTCTGTCACAGATTTCCATCCCCACGCTAGTATTGGTGGCTCGCGAGGACATACTCACGCCCCTGCGGCTAGCAAATGTGCTCTGCCAAAACATTCCTGGGGCTAAGTTGGGCGTCCTGGAAAGCGGAGGCCACGTCTTCCTTGCCGAGGCGCCGGACAAGGCAGCAGCCGCAATCCTGGAATTCCTCGGCAGCCTCTAAGACGGTGTAAAGTGAACATCCAGCCAATTCGGAGGTGAGAAAATGGCTGAACTCACAGGTGCAGAGGTGCTGGTGAAAGCCCTCAAGAACGAGGGCGTGCGCCACGTCTTCGGCATCAGCGGGCACGGCATCGTGGCGCTTATGGAAGCCATGCGTAGAGAGGAGAACGTAGACTTCATCTCGCCAAGACACGAGGAGAACGCCGCCCATATGGCCGACGGCTGGGCGCGGGCGACGGGAGACATCGGCGTGTGCTGCTCGACCGTCGGCCCAGGGGCAGTCAATCTAGCAGTAGGGCTCGCGGAAGCCTACAGCGATAGTGTACCTGTGCTAGCCATCACGGCCAACATCCAGAGCTTCCGCAGCTACCCATTCGTCGGCTCCCTGGAAGATATGGATTCCCTCTCCTTCTACCGGCCGGTCACCAAGTGGAACGCCGTGGTCCACGACTGGGCCAGGATACCCGAACTGGTCCAACGAGCTTTCAGGGAGGCGTTGAATGGACGGCCAGGCCCGGTACACCTGGACATCCCTCTAGACATCCTTTGCCAAAGGGGATCAGCCGCCGATCTCCCTACGCCAGAGAGCTACCGGCCGATGGGCCGGATCAGGGGCGATCCAGCGCTGATCGAGCGAGCAGCGCAAATGCTGCTGGACGCCGAAAGGCCCCTCCTCGTGGCGGGAGGCGGCGTGGTTGCGTCCCGGGCTTGGGATGAGTTTCGGACTCTGGTCGAGACCTTGGGCGCGCCGGCCACCACGACTTCCATGGGCTCGGGAAGCCTCCCGGTAGATCGCGCTCGCTTCTTCGGAGACGGCGGCTGGTTGGGCGGAGATGCGGTCCTGCAGGCGCTGCGCGAAGCCGACGTCATTCTGGCCGTGGGCTGCCGCTTTTCGTCGTTGCTTGGGCTTGGCAAGCCGCCGATTATGGTGGGCCCTCCCCAGCAGCGAATCATCCACATCGATATAGACTCCCGCGAGATCGGCAAGAACTTAGGCGTAGCGGTCGGCATCGTCGGCGACGCCAAAACTGTCCTGACCGATTTGCTCTCCGTCATCGACGAGCACAGCCAGAAAAACAGGACGAACGAAGAGTGGCTACAAGCGCTGCTAGGGACCTACGAGCGGTACATGAATGGCCTCCAGCCAATGCTAGGCGGCAGCGCAGGACCGATCACCCAGGCTACGCTCGCCAAGGAGGTTGGCGAATACCTGGCCGATAAGGATGCCATGGTGACCATCGACGGGGGAATGGTCTTGCACTGGGCCTTCACCTACATCCACGCCTACCAACCCCAGCGGCGATTCTTCTGCGCAGGAGGGGGACACCTCGGCAGCGGCCAACCCTTCGCCAACGCTTTCAAGCTGGCTTTTCCTGACAGGCCGGTGGTCAACTTCTGCGGTGATGGCGGGTTCGGACTGACCCTGCAAGAGTTGGACACGGCGGCAAGGCATAACCTGGCGGTCGTCAACGTCATCAACAATGACGGCGGTTGGGGCATGTGCAAGGCTGGGCAACTGGCCCTGTACGGGGACAAATCCCTTGAAGGCATCGATCAAGATTTCGGCCCATTGGATTATGCCGCGATTGCCCAAGGCTTTGGTTGCTACGGGGAGCGGGTCGAGGCCGCATCGGAGATCAAGCCCGCCCTTGAACGGGCCTTTCGTTCGGGCAAGCCAGCCGTCCTGGACGTCAGAGTCCAACTCGTCCCCCATCCCATGTTCGCCGTTCTGGCCGCCGTCGTCTTCCAGGGTTGCCAACTTTCGTTGCCAGGCGGCCCTCCCCCAGGGTAAATGCGATTCCGAACTACTCAAGAGTGCCATCACGAAAGGCGTCGGCGCTTTCCTGGAGAAACCGCAAGTTTTCATGAATAGGGAGGAGAACAAGAATGCGAAGACAGTCTCGGGTCACGGCTATCCTGGCTGTCCTGCTGGGCGTAAGTCTCTTGCTTAGCGCTTGCCAGTCGGCGCCAGCGCCAAGCGCGTCCTCCAGCAAGCCTGAGGAGAAGGCGAAGCCTGA
>JAMDCE010000568.1:19571-24771 GCA_023489135.1 Chloroflexota bacterium | reverse complement strand
AGAAGGAGGTCCAGCGGCCCCTCGAAAACTGGAAGCTTTACCTGGTATTCCACTTTTTCCTCCCCCCCAATCGTCTGCAGCAGGCACATTAGCAGATAGTGTTGTCACAGTCAAGCCATCTTCCGACTGGCTTGAGCGCTGTCTTCCTTGACAAGGGTTCGCACGGTTTGTTAGAATACCTTGTGTCTCGCGGGCAAGTAGCTCAGTTGGTTAGAGCGCAGCGTTGACATCGCTGAGGTCGTAGGTTCGATCCCTATCTTGCCCACCGGCAGGCTTCACATGTTTGACAAGAAGAACCGGCGTTGAGCAGGACGAGTATTCGGTAATCTAGCTTCAGAGAGAAGGGACCCTGGGCTGTGAGTTCCTTAGCTACGGACCGAAGAAAACCACCTGTGAGCCTGGGTTGGAAAGATCGTCGAGTACAACCTCACGGAGGCACCCGTTATCGGCCCAATGAAGCGGCAGGCTATCGTGGCTCTACCGGCCACGAAGGGTCCTGAATTTGGGTGGAACCGCGAGGACTCCTCTCGTCCCAATGGGCGAGGGGTTTTTTAATTGGACTCGTTGAAAGGGTTTCCCGATCGCAATGTAATACCAAATGTGCGTGGTTCAGTCCTGTATTAGACTGGGGCCTCACTCGAAGGCGCGAAGGTGCGAAGCGCGATTATAGGGCGGATGCACCGCCAAATGGTATAAGGAGGAAGAGGACGTGGAAGACAGACTGGATGCGATGAGACACTCAGCGGCACACGTGATGGCTCAGGCCGTCCAATCGCTGTTGGGCCAGGCGAAGCTGGGCATCGGCCCGGCCATCACCGAGGGGTTCTATTACGATTTCGAGCTTCCCAGAACGCTGACTCCCGACGATTTGAAGGAAATCGAAAAGCGCATGGGCCAGATCGTGGCCGCCGATCTGCCCTTCGTGCGTGAGGTGGTGTCCAAAGATGAGGCAAAGAGACTTTTCGAGATCCTGGGGCAGCCCTTCAAGGTGGAGCTGATCGAGGAGATTCCCGACGACACGGTCTCGGTGTATCGACAGGGCGACTTCGTCGATCTCTGTCGGGGGCCTCACGTCGAGAGCACCGGCCGGATCGGTCCGTTCAAGCTGTTGAGCGTGGCCGGGGCCTACTGGCGAGGCGACGAGAAGCGGCCGATGCTCCAGCGCATCTATGGCACGGCGTTTCCCACACAGGAGGAGCTCGACGAGCACTTGCGCAAGCTGGAAGAGGCGGCCAGGCGTGACCACAGGAAGCTGGGTCGGGAGCTGGATCTGTTCAGCATCAGCGAGGAGCTGGGGCCGGGGCTGGTTCTCTGGCACCCCAAGGGAGGGGCCGTACGCAAGGTCATCGAGGATTTCTGGCGCGCGGAGCACCTGGCTCGCGACTACGAGATCGTCTACAGCCCTCACGTGGGTAAGCTGGACCTGTGGAAGACCAGCGGGCACTGGGACTGGTACCGCGAAAACATGTTTTCACCTATGGACGTCGAGGGGCAGGAATACCTTCTGAAGCCCATGAACTGCCCGTTCCACATCCTGATATACAAGAGCCATTTGCGCAGCTACCGCGACCTGCCCTTGCGCTGGGCCGAGCTGGGCACGGTGTACCGCTACGAAAGATCAGGGGTGCTGCACGGAATCCTGCGGGTGCGCGGGTTTACCCAGGATGACGCTCACATCTTCTGCCGGCCCGAGCAACTGGAGTCGGAGATCGTGGGAGTGCTCGACCTGGCTCAGTTCATGATGCGGACCTTCGGATACGAGCACTACGACGTCGAGCTCAGCGTGCGCGATCCCAAGGAAAAGGAGAAGTACGCCGGCGCCGACGAGGTGTGGCAGATGGCTGAGGATGCCCTGACGAATGCCATGGAGGCCAAAGGTGTGCCATACCAGCGGATGGAGGGGGAGGCCAAGTTCTACGGGCCGGCCATCGACATAAAGGTGAAGGATGCCCTGGGCCGGTCCTGGCAGGGGCCAACCATTCAGGTGGATTTCAACCTCCCGGAGCGCTTCGACATGGAGTACGTGGGCGAAGATGGACTGCGCCACCGGCCGGTGATGGTGCACCGGGCGGTGCTGGGGGCGTTGGAGCGCTTCATCGGCGGGCTCATCGAGCACTACGCGGGGGCGTTTCCGCTCTGGCTGGCGCCGGTTCAGGCCGTGCTCATCCCCATCGCGGATCGACATAACGACTACGTCGAGGCGGTGAAGCAGCGCCTGGAGCAGGCCGGGCTGCGCGTGCAGGTGGATACTCGGCGGGAGAAGATGGGTTACAATCGACGCGAGGCCCAGCTACAGAAGATACCCTATATGCTGGTGGCGGGGGACCAGGAAGCGGCCTCCGACACCGTTTCCGTCCGGCTGCGGTCGGGCGAGAACCTGGGACCGCTGGGCGTGGTCACCTTCGTGGAGAGGGCGGTGCAGCAGGTCGAGTCGCGGGCGCTGGAGCTGAGCTGAGAGCCGTATTGCAAACGAGTGTGCGAATGGCAAGTCGGGGGAGAGCCCTGCCCCCGACTTGCCTCGTTATCTGAGGTTAATGGTAATTGTGCGAGCTTCGCCCCATTTGCCGTCGATCATGGCACGTACCCAGACCTCTATTGGGCCGGGACCAAGCTTGTCGTGTCCGGTGGTTCCAGTGTGAATATTGTATTCAACGCCTGACATTTTCCCCTCGTCCCGAAGATTTTCCCACACGAGCTCGCCGTTGCGCTTGAATCCCCACAGGTAACCGCTGGCGCCGGGCACGGGGTTTATCTTGAACATGTACGATCCGTTCAGGTCGAGCGTCTGACCATTCTGTGGGTAAACGAACACGGGTACGGACGACGCGGATTGCATGGGCCCAGGGGGCGGGGGAGGCGCCGCAACCGGAACCGTGGGCGGAGAGACGACTGCCACCGGGTCTGGGTCAGGAACCTCGAAATGGACCCAGTAGACGTTAATGGGGGAGTTGACCTTCGGGGCTGCGCTGCCCGCCAGGACTAGCCTGTCAAACGCAGGAGCGTTGTTCCATTCGTTCACGTACGTCCACGACTTGGCATCGCTGCTGAAGTAGGTGGCATAGTTCTATTCTTCCTTTGCGCCGGGAAATGCGTAGGTAAGTATCTCCATCCAGCGGCGTGTTAACTTGCTTCTGCCCGCCCCCGCTGTTGGTCTTGCTGTACACTGACGAACCGGAACGTGCGAGAGAGACCGCAACATCCATCCACGGACCATTTTGCGTTTCCTCGCCTGCCTGCAAGCGCATCCAGAAAAACTGCCGATCTACGTTTTTCTCGGTAACCTGCAGCTTGATGGTTATATCAAGGTCGGAGTTCAGCGTAGGAAGGGGACGGATGAACGTGTTGTACCAGCGATTCCACTCGATCTCAGGGGCTGGCATGACCACCAAGGCACCTTGGTCCAAGCGCCAGCGGTTGGGATCGGGGCGAAGCACGTTCCATTCCGGCGGAAGCGAGCTCCCGTTGAAGTCGCCGTTGGCACCCGCGGCCTTCTGCCGGTCGGACGCGACGGCAGTGGCGGTAGCCCGAGTAGCGGCTGCAGCCGCAGCCTGAGCCGCTTGAGTGGCCGCCGTTGCCGTGGCCTGAGCCGCTTGAGTGACCGCCGTTGCGGTGGCTTGAGCAGCTTGTATCGCTGCCGTTGCCGTAGCTTGTCGAACTTGTTCGAAGGCAGCCTGAGTCGCCGATGCCCTCGCGGACTCTACCGTCGCGGTAGCGTTACTGATGGCCTGCGCCGTCTGGACGGCGCGGGGGCTGGGCGCAAACACGAACTGCGTCGGGGGCCTCCACTGATCTCCCTGTTTGACCACTTGGACCGCCGCCTGTTGCTCAACCCAGGGGGTATTGGGAGCATTCTGGAACTCGCCGGTTACCTCAACGGTGGCAAATGCCTCCTTACTGGAAACAGTCCTGTAGCTCACGTTGCGGTAAGCAACTGAGATGTTCTTCGTCCATTCTTCAAAGCCCTTTTGCGCCGCTGCCTCCGGGCCTCCACTGGAGCAGGCCGAGAGGAGCAGTCCGAGAGCAAAGGGCACCAACACAACGACAAGGCATCTGATAGATTTCAGCATCATCTTTCGTCCTCCACCCAAGAAGCTTTATTCTTATGGGACTTTCCAAGCAAGGTATCCCTCCTCACGCTTTCTTGTTCGGCGCCTCGGCCGTTGTCCCTGGGCACCTGCGAGCTACTGGGCTGTCCCAAGGGGCATCGGGCCTTGGCTTGGGCGCGCCTCGGCATTCTCAACATGTTGTGTTTGAACCGTGAGGTACACTGAGCAGCTGTTTGCCAGAAGGAAAACAAGCGGAAAGGCGTAGACGAGGGCGGTAAAGCCCGCGAGAGCGAGTGAGAAGATGAAACGGGCAAATTGAATGGTAAAGGGTGGAGCCTGGAATCTGAAGAATGGCATTGTGCCCGCGCCCGGGATGATGCCGCTTAGGAGGCCAAGGTCCATGATCTGCGCCATCTTCTCTGCGCCAAGGCCAACGCCGCTAACGCCGGTCGTGAGCGCGAGACTCAAGATCAGCAGGAAGAATAAGACCGTCATGGCTACCGCACCCAGAAGCAGCGCGACGATTCCATACATCATTACCTGTGCCGGGCGCCGACGCACCAGCTCGATAACGCGCATTGTCGCCCGCACCCCACCGGCCCCCTCCGCAGCGACGACCGGAAAGAGCAGCCAGGAGCCAAACAGCACAGCAACCAGCGCTCCAAAGTTCAGCGCCATCACCGGCAGGAAGAGCAGCGAGGCAACGATCTCTCCAAGAAAGGGAATGCGGCCCAACAGCAGCACGACGACCTCCACCGCGAGGACCAGAAACAGCGCGATGCCGAATACGATCGGGCCAAGCAGAAAACCATTCAGATGGGCGAGTACGTAGCTCAGTGCCGCACGCCACTGCATCGCGGATCCAGCCGTTAGGTGCTCATGGCTCATCTTCACGACGAGCCCATATGTGATGGTCAGCCCAACCCAAAGGATAAGTAAACCGAGCAGACTCACGATTGCTCCAGCATCACGAGATTGGCTGGCGAGGTTGAAGAAGAGCAGGGCCGGCACCCAAGTAATTACCAGACCAGCAGCGGGGGCGGGCAGAAGCAAGTTAACACGCCGCTGGATGGAGATACTTACCTACGCATTTCCCGGCGCAAAGGAAAGAACTATGCCACCTACTTCAGCAGCGATGCCAAGTCGTGGACGTA
>JAMDCE010000568.1:5433-19561 GCA_023489135.1 Chloroflexota bacterium | reverse complement strand
AGTAAACCGAGCAGACTCACGATTGCTCCAGCATCACGAGATTGGCTGGCGAGGTTGAAGAAGAGCAGGGCCGGCACCCAAGTAATTACCAGACCAGCAACTGCTACTACGAGCTTCCTAGGATCCGCCGAGACGCCGAGGGCGTCAATGAGCACGCCAAGATCGCTACTACGCATGACTCCTTCCCTCCTGATCATCAGGGTTTCCCACCCACCTTGTGTAGAAGGTTGACGCCTGTTACCTTAGCGCCTTTAGATGAGCCACCGCTCCCTTTGCCAATGCGGTCGCGTTGCTCTCTGCTAGGGACTGGTCAAAGCCAATACCGTTTGCGTTTGACGGATGTCTCGCCACTACAGCGATGACTACGTTGTCAACCAAGACAACTAAAGTACTTGTCGGTAAGGTATAACCAGAGCTGTCCCCGGTCATTATTGTCGCGGATCGCCAAACCCAGACACCGTGCGGCTGCTGCCCTGAGTAAGCATGATATCGTACATGCCTTTGGCGTCCGAAGCGCTGGGGAAAACCAAGTAGCCGAAAGCCCCATCAATGCGGCCAGCATTATCTCCAATGTAGGCAGGAGGTCTGGAGCTGGCAACGGTAAACGGGATTCCTACCATGCCGACCGCCTTGAATGACTTCGCGGTCGCGTCCGGGTCACCAGCAGAGTTCCCCTGGACGGTGACCCCCTGCGGCAACTTGTCAGCGGAGATCGGGGTGGTCAACAGAGCCTTTAACAGCTCCTGCGGGTTCTTGCCACCGGCGACTGGGTTCGAGCAGGCGCTGGCGATGCTCACGATGAGTGCGATACCTGCGATGGCCAAGAACAGATGACTGCGACAGATTGCGTGCTTGCCCATGGGTTCCTCGCTGTTATTATTAAGGAAACTGCGTTCCAGTCCCTGAGCGAATCTTGCCAAGTATGGCTCCTTGAGCATCCTTAGTACAAAACATGGGCGTTGACGCACGCCCCGATTCCCTTTCGGGGTTTCGGGTAGGCTCCAGTCTTGTTATCTTGGATGGCAGTCGAAACACTGATTGTTGGTGCGGCCACGGTGGTTTGGCGGAATGCCAAGACCGCCAGGCTGTCCCACGCCAGGTGCTCCCACAAAATGACATACGGTGCAATCCGCGCGGCCTCCCACGCTGTGCGCAACAACCGGGGCCTGGCCAAAACCTGTAGCGGTAGGAGTCGTCACGGTGGTTGAAGGAATAGGTATGGGCGGTGTTGGAGTAGTACTAGGGACTGCACTGGAAGATACTAACACCCTGAAGCTGCGTATCTGGGTCTGTATCCTGTCGCTCCAAATACCTACCCGTCCGGGGGACGGGAAGTGGTTATCTGTAAGCTCCAGCGTGACCGAACCGTCGACGAGCAACCGCAGATTGGCACCTATGATTTCCAGCCGATAAGTGTGCCAGCTTTGGCCCGCATTGAATCGGGCAATCGCCCCATTCCCGTTGTCTCTGGCTTGCAGGTAAGCGCCGGTGCCGGGCGCTGATCGAGCGCCTGACCAGGTGCTGGTTCTTTCTACCGCTCCTCCGCACCCCATGAAACCGGCATGGATGCCCCAGCCGTTCTCCAGCCGCTGGCGACCAATTATCCCGTAGCTCATACAGCCGCTATCGTTCACCTGCCGGATCTCTGCCTCGACCGCATAATCGGCGACATCTGGAACGTAAGGCGCCGTGATACCTTTGAGCCAGTCGATACTTGTCCCGTCGTTGACCAACATGCCATCCGCCACGCGCCAGGCCCGATCGCCGGTCCAACTATCCGGTCCGCCTGACCAATCAGCTTGATATACTACCCTCCAGGAAGGAGCAGGGCCTGTGGGTGTAGCCGTGATAATATTGGGTTGCGCCAGAGTCGGTGCAACGGTTGGGGTGCTGCTTGGCAGGGGTGGCGGTGTTGGCGTGGCCAATTTGTATGTCACGATTCGCTCACCGTTTGGCGAAAGGTTCTTGATTCCATCTCGATTGTAGACATCGAACGACACCCGCAGTTCCCCTGGGATAGCCCCTATCTTGGCGAGATCAACATCGCACTCGTATGTATCGCCAGACGACGCCTGATTGGCTGTGCAGGCAATCTTCCATGGGCTGGTCTTTTGCCCAAGAGATGGCCACCAAGCGGTGAAATTGACACGATCGATCTCCGGGTCGCCCGGATTGGCGGTGTAGGCACGGGCGGCAAAATGCAGGGACGGCTGTACAAGGTTGCTGCGGTCTGATGGGCTTATCCACACCCCTCCGGGGACGGGGACACTGGAGGGAGAATTGTCCGAGACGTAGGGGCTAGAGTCCTTGGTGGGCACCCCGTTGGAGCGCTTGGCCAGCACGTCTTTGTCGGAGAACGAGATTCCCACCGACTCGTTCCACCACCAGCCTTTAGGCTTATCGTTCTGGGCCTGCAGTGAAGGCGTCGTCTCGACCTGAAAATGCAGGTGTATTACCTCGGACCAACCTGTAGCGCCAGCGGTGGCAATTGGCTCCCCTCGTCTTACCTCTTTGCCCTCGCTTGTCAGAACCGAATCCTTCTCGAGATGTAGATACAGAGCAGAGGTCCCGTCCCCATGATCGATCAGGACGAAGTTGGCCTCCTTCCAGCACCCTTTTAGTTCCGTGCCGTCCGTTTTGCGGTTCGCCTCCGAACACTGGACTGATGAGTCTGTCCGAGCCCCGATCACTTTTCCACCTCTAGAGGCAACAACATCAAATGGCTTGTTGCCTCTGGTGGCGAAGTCGAACGCCCACTCGCTCCCGTTTGCCGAGGTATGGTTGTAGCTGCTACTGTTCCCTTGGGTTAAGTAAATCGACTGCCCGGCCGGCACGGGCAACTTGTACGCCGAATAGGCAGAAGCTTGGGCCCTCCCAACTGAGGGGAGAAGAAACACAACCACAGCAAGTGGCGCCAGGAGCCGGATCAAAACACTTTCCTTTCCCCATTACGAACCGTTCAGATTATTGACTGCGACACCCGACATAGTAGTCTTTGCTGATAATACTGTCGGGAACGCGCGCGAGTGTTTCACAGAACTCGGGATCGGCGGGCGCAATAATCTGCCAGCCTGTCTCGCTCCTCTGGGCTAAGACTTCCAGTATGCCGGTTGGTTGAACCAGTTGTGTCGTTTCGGTTTGCTCTTTCCCGTCGAGTACCGCCCAATTTCCAGCGACGGTCGCGCCTGTAACACGAACGTAAGTGTCATCTGAAGCAATTCGCTTGAGCCGCAGAGCCTCTTTGAGTTTGTGGGCCTCCGACTGAGGAACAGTCGCTTCTGGAACATCCCAGACGGCCTGCCTCTGAGATGGCGTGGACGTGGGCGATTCAGAGGACGTGAATGGCGTTTGTGGCCCGAGTGATTGCCGGCGGGAGCTAGGGCTCAGCCAGGTTCCACCGATGAGCAGGGCAATGACAATAACGACGGCAGCAAGAAGGTGAGGACCTAGCCAGTCCTTCACGCCCCTATTGCCAACTCGCGGTTCTCGCTTATCGGCGAAGTTGTTGCCTCGTTGCACTGCGCGTTCGAACCTTCTCCGTCAAGATTCGCAAGGTTAGGAGCGATACGGCGAGCTTGGGGAGTAGATAGAAGAGGAGGCAGTCTTGCTGCCAATACACTGAACGCTGCACACTGGCTTCCACTGTCCCACACCACATCGTCACTGTACCGAGCGAACAACCATATTATAGCATCGGTGTCAAGACAGTGGGGGAGCCGTAGCAAGGGTACCTGGACAGGCCTATCAATCCTCCTCGTGCTTCCCAGGGGCTCTGACCAGGACCAAAGGCGTGGTGAACCGGTGGAGAACCTTGTTCACCACGCTGCCGGACCAGGCGCCGCCGAGGCCAAGCCTTCCGTGCGTGGCCATGAATGTTAGCTCGATGCCCATTTGCCGGACGTATTTCAGAATCTCTTCCGCAGGCTCTCCCCGTCGGACGTCGTACTCCACCGCGATGTGCTTCTCAGCCAGTCTGGCGGCTAGCTCCTGGAGGTAAGCCTGGGCTGCAGCGGTGGCCGCCGCCAGGAATTCGCCGGCCATGGCGGGGCTGATGCTGGCGGCGGTCAGTCGGGTGGCCGGCAACGACTCCAGGGTGGGGTTGACGTGCAGGAGATGCAAGGTAGCCCCGTGGCGCGCGGCAAACTCCGTGGCCAGGGGAAGCGGCGCTTCGCCCTCTTCACAGGGGTAAACTGGAACCAGTATCTGGCGAAACACAATGGGGCCGACAGGTGGGGCCGAGGCAGATGGTCGAACGAGCAAAAGGGTGGTATTAGCCCGCTCGACCACGCGGTGCGCCACGCTGCCAAATAGCCATTGCCCTATCCCGCCGTGCCCGTGGGTGGCGATGGCCAGCAGATCGGCCCTGTGCCCCCTGGCGGCGCGAAGAATCATGCCGGCAGGCTCGCCCGATTCGACGAGGGTGTCGACCTCGATTCCACGGCCGGCGAGCCTCTGGGCTACCCGGTCAAGATACTCCTCGATGCTCTTCACGGCCGGGCCCCCGATCTGGCTGGGGAGCTCTCCCTCGCGCCACCTGGGGCGAGGCTCGCGCACGTGGTAGATGAGGCACTTCGACCGGAAACGCTCCGCGATGGATGCGACGTAAGGCAATACCTCGGCTGCCAGCGCCGAATCGTCGAGTGGCACCAGGATTCGCTCGATAGCTCCGTTCTGTTTCTCTCTCGATGGTTTACTCACTTCCCAACCCCCATTAAGAGCGCCTATCATAATCTTCCTGGTCTGTAGCGCGGGGGCTTGTCCCCCGCCCGCGCCCCGGCGGGGGACAAGCCCCCGCGCCACAGTTTTGTTAGGGGCTCTAAAAACTTCCTCCGAAAGTCTGGAAAAGCAGCAGCAGGTTCAGCGCGATGATTATCAGGGCTATTGCCCACGCGGCGGTGCTTGTGATGCGTCCGTTGGCAAAATTTCCCATCAATCTCTCCTTGTTGGTCAACAGGATCAAAGGGATAATCGTGAACGGAAGCTGCAAGCTCAGCACCGCCTGGCTCACCACCAGTACCAGAATCTCCGGCAGTCCGAGCGCAATGACCACCAAAGCCGGAACCATCGTTATGAGCCGGCGGAGCCAGATAGGTATGCGTCGTTGCAGGAAACCTTCCATTATGGTCTGTCCCGCCATAGTGCCGGTGACGGACGACGAGAGACCTGCCGACAACAGGCCGATGGCAAAAGCCAGACTGGAAAGGGCTCCCAGAGCCGGCGCGAGCGTGCGGTGAGCCTCCACAATCGAGCCGACCGGAGTTCCCTGGTGGAAGAATACCGCTGCGGCCACGATTATCATCGCCGAATTGATGACCCAGGCGGCGTTTAGCGCCAGAAGTGAATCCACAACGGCGAATCCGAAGAGCCGCCGCTTGATTTGGTCGCTCAATTGGCCGGCCCGGAGCACGCGGGTCTGCACCACCGCCGAATGGAGGAATATGTTATGCGGCATTACCGTCGCCCCCAGCATACCCACGGCGATGAGTATACTCTGGCTGCTGACCCTGGGAATCAGCACCCCCCCGGCTACCTGGCCCCAATCGGGCTGGGCTAACCACACCTCTATCACGTACGCCAATCCTATGATGCTGACGAATCCAAGGATTAGCAATTCTACGCTGCGGTAACCAAACCGGTACAGCCCGAGGATTAGAAAGACGGCAAAACCGGTTAGTATGCCCGCGGCGAACAGTGGGATGTTGAACAGGATGTAGAATCCGAGCGCGGCGCCCAGGAACTCGGCCAGGTCGGTGGCCATGGCGGCGCCCTCTGCCGTTAGCCAGAGGAAGATCGAGGTTCGTCTGCCGAACTCCTGGCGACAGCATTGGGCTAGAGTGTGTCCCGTGGCTATGCCCAGTTTCGCCGAGAGGCTCTGGAGGAATATGGCCATGACGTTGCTAACCAGCAGCACCCACAGGAGGGTGTAGCCGAAATCGGAGCCGGCTGCAATGTTCGTGCCCCAGTTGCCGGGGTCCATGTAGCCCACGCTCACGAGGATTGCGGGGCCAAGATAAGGGCCCACTTCACGCAGGCGCATCCAGGAGAACCACGCGCCGGCGGTACTTTCCGGGGGCGTGGCGCCCGTAGCGTCGGTCGATTCGTGTCGCTGGGCCAAAGTGGCCTCGCCGTTTAGGGGATGCAACTGGTCGCCCATGTTGGCTATTGCTCTCGCGATCTACCGATTGGTTGGTTTTCCACTTAGTCTGTGAGCAAGTTGCGTGCCGGGGGCCGGCTTTGTGCATCAGGATGAGGCAAGAGGGAAAGGTTTGACGACAAGCATATGGTGGCAGCCGCTGAAGGCTACTCTTACGGCAAAACCCCGCTGGGTTCGTCCGCTTTGGGGAAGTTGGTGCGGGCGTCCTTGCCATGGCTCCATACGTTGCTGTAGGTCCGCACGCCGTCCACCGACACGCGGAGATAGTACTTGCTGAGGCCGTCGCGCGCGGCGCTGACGTCGACGTCGTTAAACTCCCAGATGGGGAAGGTGATTCCTTTCTCGGTCTTCGTCGTCCTGACCCCCACGGCAGCGGGTTTCTCCACGTTGTTATTGAGCGTTTGCCACAGCCTCACCGGGCGGTCGTAATCCAGGGGCAACGAGTTCAGAGTGCCGTGCTCGAAGAGGTACACGCCGACGTTGGCTCGCGCGGCCTTTTCGACCGGCAGGTTGTCTTGAGGCCAGACGATCTCGATCTTGGCATCCACCATGGAGGGCGGCGCGCTGAGCACCTTCGCGGGAACGTCGGTCAGAGGGAAGTAAGTGCGGGCATCTGCCCCGTGGCTCCAAATGTTACCGAAGCTGTTGGCCCCTTCCACGGCTACGCGGAAAAAGAGCTTGTTCAGCCGGTCGCGAGCGAAGCTAACATCCACGTCGTTAAACTGCCAGACAGGGAACTTCAACAGGCCCCTGGTGATGAAATCCTTCGTCCCGGTGGCAACTTCTTCTTCCACGTCGTTGTTGCGCGCCCGATACAGTTTGGCCGGCCGATCGAAGGAGGGATTTACCGACACCAAACCGTTGCGATTGAAGACGTAGGCGCCGATGTTGGCGCGAGTAGCTTGATCTACCGGCTTGTTGTCATGCGGCCAGACTATCTGTATCTTGGCGTCCACCTCCCCGGGCCCCCGGGGCGCCGGGGCCGGCGGTGGGAGTGGAGGAGGATTGTTGGTGACGCTTCCCCCCAATACCACGGTCGAGGCCATGCCGTTCGAGGAGTAATCGTAGCCTCCCAGCAGATTCCCGGCGGCGTCTCTGGCTCTGGCTCGGAAAACGTAGGTGTGGTTGAGCTGAGTGAAGGTCGAGCCGGTGCCGAACTGAGCCGAGGATGTGATGGTATTGGTAATCCAATCCCTCCAGACTCCATCGGAGGCGTCCATAAACTGGACGTCGAACTTCGTCTGCCCGGTGGCGGACGAGGTCGTGCCCCAGGTTACCTCGAAAGGCGCTCTCACCCCGGAGGGAAGAGGTCTGACTACTGTGGTGGGAACTCGGTAATCGGGCTCGATCAGGATAACGGGATCGCCGCCGAGGATGAAGTCGTTGGGATTGCATCCGCGTGAGGTGTAGCAGCCGAAATTGTTGTTATTCGTGGCGGCGGCCAGCCCGATGGTGTAGGCGCCGTCAACCGCAGCTATCGACTGCTGCTGGCCCAGCTTGTCCATACGGATGGCCTGCGCCGCATCGGCCACGAGTCGAACCTGTTGATTGGGGTTCCCGTCGTTGTTCCACAGCACCGTAACCTTACCGTTGGGCGTGCCGTACATCGTGACGATGTCGAGCCCCTTCACATCGGCCGAGCCGTTGCGATTGAGATTGATTCGGGTGACCAGCTGCGCGTTGGAGAAGTACCTGGCGGCCGTCTGGTAGGCGGTGTAGCCGGGTCTGGGTGTTCCCTCGTTGGACACCAGTCCGTAGTATTCTACCTTCTTACCGGTGCTGGGGTCGTTCGCTCCTGCCCCATCGTCGTAAAGCTGGAAGATGAAGATTCTGTCCACGCCGCCGGCCAAGCCATAGGCAAAAGCCTGGATGATATAGGATGCGTGCTCCGACTGCGTGGCCCGGCCCGGCGCATTGCTGCCGGTTCCGGTATCCCATACGCCTACGCCGGCCTCATTAACCCAAATCGGTTTGTCGAATCCGAGGTTGCGCATCAAGCTATGGAATCCGGCGAAATCGGGGCTGCCGACGTAGCCCATCGGCAGGTCAAAGAGCGTGCCGGCCCGACCGTAGAGGTGCAGCGGGAGGATATCGAAGTAGTAGTTGTTCTGCTTGGCCGTTGCATCCCGGGACATCTCTTCGAGGAGCTTGGGGAAGAAATCCAGGTTATCGAACGGGAAGGCCAATCCGCCCGTCAGTATCTGGCTGTCGGGATTGGCCGCCTTGGCCGCCTTGTACCCTGTCTTCAAGAGTTGGTAGAAGTCGGATACGGACCAGTGCCAAAAGACTCCGGAACCATCAGGGTTGATCAGGTCGGGCTCGTTCCAGACCTCCCAGTAGCGCACCCGGCCCTTGAAGTGGCTCACGGTCTGGGTGACGTAATTCTGCCAGGCCTCCGGGGAAATCCTTCCGCCTTTGACCGCCCAGCCGGGGGCGCCTAACAGGATGCCCTGCACTTGAAAGCCGTGGGAGATGTCGTTGTCGACGGCTCTGTCCAGGTAGCTGAAATCGAAGGAGCCTTCCGCGGGCTGGATCTCGTTCCAGTAGAAGGGGAAGCGGTCCCACCGGGCGCCCAGATCCACGGCCTGGCGCGTCCTTTGCGGCGAAGCGACCTGGCCGGGTGGGTTAATCCAGGTGACCCCGAAGTGGCTATCGCCCTGAACCGTGGGCGCCGGGGTCACCTCGGCGGTAGCCACCAGGACACCTGGAATGAGCAAGACAACCCAGAAAAACGCCAGCGAGACGCACAGAATCTTGGACGAAAGTATCTTGTTCAACACAACCAATCGTGGACGATGGCAACGTTCATTTGGTGGGTGGTGGGAGTAGATGGTCGTCCACTAGGGTGGTATTTTACTACAGCAGAGCCCGCGTGTCTACCCATTTTGAGTTGAAATTTGGGCATCTACTCCCGCCAGCCCCTGGGCTCGAGCGGCCTCACCACCGACGATAGGTTCGAATCGTCTACCTGTCGTGGTGGCGTCTTGGGGACCGTGTAGCTGGGGGCATCCGCGAGCTGGTCCTTGTCGAGCACCATCTGGTCGAATCGTTCGTAGCGTGCCAGCTCGAAGTTGGGGGTCTCGCCCAACGCGCCGTGAGGGCAGACCTCCACGCAGTCTCCACAGAAGATGCAGCGGGAGTAATCCAGGTCGTAGTATTCCAGGTCGCGCTCTCGCAGCATGAGAGCCCCTGTGGGGCAGGTCTCGGCGCAGGCGCCGCAGGAGACGCAGTCGCTATCGTTGAGGGAGGCGTTGAACGGGGTGGTGACGATGCTATCGAAACCGTGGCCCATCAGACCATAGCAGTTGGGGCCGATGACGTCCCGGCACATCCGGACGCACTGGGTGCAGTTGATGCACTTGTTGGGATCGCGCAGGATGAAGCTGTGGGACACGTCCGGCTCGTAGTCGTGGTAATCGCGCGCTTCCCCGTTGTGGAAGCGATTATCCGTCAGTCCGTGTTCGATGGACAGTCTTTGGAGATGGCAGCGCCCGGCCGCCGGGCAGGCGCATTGCAGGCAGCGAGCGGCCTCCTTCCGGACCTGTTCCTCGGAGTATCCCAGCTCGATCAGCTTGAAGTTGTGCCGGCGCTGCTCGTAAGGGAGCATCGGCATTTGAACCTTGGGCCACGCCGGCTTGTAGGGCACGATGTCGATGAGGTCGGGCTTCACTTCGTCGAGCTTGAGACGGCCGGCCGCCTCCGCCATGTCCTCGCCCTGCAGATAGAGGTGGATGACTTTGGCCGCTCGTTTCCCGCAGGCCACCGACTGAATCACCGTCGAAGCGCCCAGGGTGGCATCCCCGCCGGCGAATACCCCCCGGCGACCGGTATAGTAGCTGTCCGGATCGACGACGATGGTATGACGCTGGCTCTCCTCGACATCGCGCTCGTTCTGGAGGCAATCCAGATTGGGAATCTGTCCGATGGCGGCGATGACCGACTCGGCCTCGACGATGAACTCGGAGCCCGGAACCGGAACCGGCGACCGGCGCCCTCGGGCGTCCGGTTCGCCCAGTTGCATGCGGATGAGCTCCACGCCAGCGGCCCGGCCATCCTTCTCCACCACGCGCAGCGGGCCGGCCAGGATCTCCAGCCGCACCCCTTCGTGCTCCGCGTCGTCGACCTCGGTAGGGTGGGCGCCCATCTCCTTGCGCGACCGCCGGTAAACCACGGTCACCTCCTCGGCGCCCAGCCTCTTGGAGGTGCGGGCGGCGTCGAAGGCGGTGAAGCCTCCGCCGATGACCACCACCCGGCGGCCGATCTCAACCTTCTCTCCCAGCTGGACCCGGCGCAGCATATCGATGGCGTGCCACACCCCCGGCAGGTGCTCCCCCTCGGCTCCCAGCTCGTTGCTGCGATGAGCGCCGAGGCCGAGGAAGACGGCTTCGAAGCCCTGGGCGAAGAGATCGTCGATGCTGAAGTCCTTTCCCAGCCTGGCGTTGCACTCCAGCTCCACGCCGAGGTTCCACACGCAATTAAACTCCTGGTCCAGCATGGCCTTGGGCAAGCGGTACTCCGGAATCCCGTACCGCAGCATCCCGCCCGGCTTCGGCAGCGCCTCGAAGACCTTGACCGAGTGACCCCTCAGGGCCAGGTAATAGGCCGCGCTGAGTCCGGCCGGACCGGCGCCGATGACCGCGACACGCCTGCCCGTGGGCGGCTCCTGCGGCCAGGGGGTTGGGGGATCTTCGAGCGCGCTCTCCCCGGCGTAGCCGTGACACTGGCAGATCGATATCTCTTCTTCGACCAGCTTGCGGCGGCAGACGTTCTCGCAAGGGCGGGGACAAACCAGCCCGAGGGTATAGGGGAAGGGAAGGACTTCCTTGACCAGGCGCGCCGCTCCCCGGTAGTCGCCGGCCACGATCAGCTCCAGGTAGCCGGGAATGTCGATGTGGGTCGGGCAGCCTATCTGACAGGGCGGCTGGCAATAGGCATTGTGATCCGAAAGCATGAACTCCAGAACCATGCGCCGGATGGACTTCAACCTGTCGGTAGCGGTCTGCACCACCATGCCTTCCTCGGCCACGGTGCTGCAAGAAGGCAGCGGGCGATCCCGTCCTTCGATCTCCACCAGGCACATTCGACAGCCGCCCATCGATTCGAGCTTCTCGTCGCTGCAGAGAGTGGGTATCTCGATCCCTGCCATCTGTGCGATTTCGAGGACGCTGTAGCCCGCCGGGCCCTGAACGTCGCGGCCGTCGATGTTCAGGCTCACCGTGGCCCGTCCCTCGAAGCCGGGGCCTACCGTCTCGTGCTCCATGTGCCGCAGCTCGCTCACAGTACCTTCCTCCTCTGATAGCTGTGCTGCCTGCTGGGCCGGCACTCGCCGGTGGGGCATTTCTTCTCCTCTGTGTGGCTCAAGTACTCGCCACGAAAGTGCTTGAGGGTCGAGGTCACCACGCAGGGTGCGGCCACCCCGAACCCGCAGATGGAGGCGGCCGATACGTTAGCCGAAAGGTCTTCCAGTAGCTCAAGGTCGCTTGCCTGGCCCAATCCACTGGCTATGGCTTCCACTATCCCGGCCATTCGCTTGGTGCCCAGCCGACACGGGACGCACTTTCCGCAGGCCTCGTCCTTGAGGTAGCTCATCACCCTTCCGGCGAAGCCGACCAGGCACACGGAGTCGTCCAGAACCTCGATTCGGCCCGATCCCATACGGGTGCCCAGCTCCGGCAGCGACTCAAAGCTTATCGGGCTATCCAAAGCATCGGCCGGTATGCATGCCCCGGTCGGCCCGCCGCTCTGCACCGCCTTCACCGTACCCCGGCTTGTCCCGCCCGCGTGGTCGATCATCCGGCGGAGGCTCAGCCCCAGCGGCAGCTCGATCAACCCTTGGTTTCGCACGCTTCCTTGGATCGAGAATACCTTGGTGCCGGCAGACCGAGATACGTCGACAGTCCGTCCGGCGCCGGCAATGGAGGGGATGATGGCGAGCGTCTCGGCGGAGTCGAGGGCGGTGGGCAGCTTCAACAGGCCGCTCTGCGCGGGGAAAGGTGGCCGCTGCGTCGGCATGGCCCGGCGACCCTCTATGGCCGCTATCGCCGCGGTTTCCTCTCCCCCTATGAATCCGGCCCAGCCCAGCGCGAGGCGCACTCTGAGGCCCCGGCCGAAACCCAGGGCGTTAGGACCCAGAAAGCCCTTCTCTTCAGCCTGGGCGATGGCCCGGCGCACGCGGTACACGGCCGTCTTGCCGTCGCCCCGGCAGTAGATGATACCCTCGTCGGCGCCGATGGCGTAGGCGGCGATGATCGTTCCTTCGAGAACCCGATGAGGCATCTGCTCGAGCAAAGTGCGCCCGATGGGCGACAGGGGATCGGCATCGTAGGCGTTGGCCACCACGAACCTGTGGTCTCCCTCCGCCTCCCTGGTTATTCGCCACTTTCGAGCTACCGGGAATCCCCCGTCTCTTCCCCGCAGGCCGGCCTCCTCCACGCGCGCGATCACGCTTTCCGGAGTCGAATCGGAGAGAGCCATGCGCAAGGCGGAGTATCCGCCGTTGGAAATGTAGGAATCGATGCTCTCCGGATCGACGGACCCGCATCCCGCGAGGATTACCGGGCGGAAATCTTTATCTGCCATCGCCGCCTCCGATCCCATTTCCTTCAGGGGTGAGCCTGAGGGAAGGATTGAGCGTGGCCAGAGCGTACAGGTCGTACATCGGCAGTTGTCGCGAATCGGATATGCGCCGTGCGGCTTGCTGTGGCAGGTAGCCGACGGCATCCTGAACTGCCTCCAGCATCTCCATTACATCGGCGTCCGGCTTAGAACCGGCCAGTATCCGCTCGACCAGTTCATCCGTGTTTTCGGGCGCGGCCGAGGGATCCGGAAGATCGAACACGAACGACGCGGGCCGCCCCTGGTAAGGTGCGGGGGTCGACATTCGCGGCCGGTAGAAGGCGCTCTGAGTCCGGGGGCGGAAAAGCGGCCGCCGCCGAAAGGCGTTTCGGAAGCGGTAGGAGATGGTGATGGCTCGAGGCGGACAGACCTTCTCACACAGCAGGCACGCCTCGCACTTCAAGACCCCGGTTTCGGGCTCGCGGATTAGCTGGATGAGCCCGCGGCTGCGCTCAGGAAGCCGCGGCTTCTCGTAAGGATATACGTGGGTTATCTTCTTCCGGAAGGCGTGCTCCAGGGTGACCTTCATCCCCTGCAATATGCCTAGCATGGTTTGCCTCCATTCCCGTCCGCGGCGGTCAGTCCCACGTCCAATCGAGGGCTGCCGGCTATTCTCCGCGGTGGCAATTGCGGCCGGGCCATGCGCTCGGATCGATTGAATCCGATGGAGCGGTACACCAGGCGCCGTCCGAAAAGGATCAAGACGGCGAGCAGCACCCAGTTGACCGCCGTGAGCGGCAGGATGTAGTTGCCGGGCAAGAGCAGGACGATCAGCGCCGAGATGGCCACGTTGAACAGGGCCAGGGGTATCAGCCCTTTCCAGCAAAACTCCATGAGCTGATCGGCGCGAAGCCGCGGAAGCGTGGACCGCAGCCAGATGAACACGAACAGCAGCAGGTAGGTCTTGCCCAGGAACCAGATCACTCCCGGCAGAATCGGCCCCTGCCACCCGCCGAGGAAGAGGGTGGTGGCTATGGCCGACACGATGATCATATTGCCGTATTCGCCCAGGAAGAACATCGCCCAGCGAATCCCGCTGTACTCGGTCAGGTACCCGGCCACCAGCTCCGACTCCGCCTCCGGCAGGTCGAAGGGGTTGCGGTTCGTCTCGGCGAGAGCGCAAACGAAGTAGATGGCAAAGCCCAGAGGCTGCAGGAGCACAAGCCAGAAGTGCTCCTGCGCCCTCACGATGCCGCCAAGTGACAGGGTTCCCGCCAGCATAGCCCCGCTGATCAGAGCCAGTATCATCGGAATCTCGTAAGAGACCATCTGCGCCGCGGCGCGAAAGGCGCCCAGGAGCGAGTACTTGTTGTTGGACGACAACCCGGCCGCGATGACGCCAACGACCCCTATGGCGCT
>JAMDCE010000568.1:4778-5423 GCA_023489135.1 Chloroflexota bacterium | reverse complement strand
CAAGCCGGGCAAAACCACGAGGGCCACGTTGACGTCGGCCGCGGTAAGGAAGGGAGAGAATGGTATGAGGGCGAGGCTGGCTACCACCGGCGCGAAAAAGGTGGCCGGCGCCAGGAGGAATATCAGCCGATCCCCTTCGGGGGGAACGAAGTCCTCTTTGGCCAGCAGCTTCAGCGCATCGGCCACCGACTGCAGCAGCCCCCATTTGCCGGTGTGGTGGGGCCCCAGCCGATCCTGCATGAAGGCGGCAATCTTGCGCTCGAGGTAGACCAGGATCAAGGCGCTAACCGCGAGAAACCCTATCGCTATCGCCAGGGAGATCACTATCCGAATGATTTCCCATACTATCGGGGGGAGTCCCAGCGCGCTCACCGGTCCACCTCCCCCAGGACCACGTCAATGCTGCCGAAAATGGCCACGATGTCCCCGATCGGCCGCCCGCGCACCAGCTCGGGAAGAATCTGCAGGTTCACGAAAGAGGGCGGGCGAATCTTGACGCGATAGGGGTTGATGACGCCATCGCTTATCAGGTGAACCCCCAGCTCTCCCTTGGAGCTTTCGATGCTGAAATACGTCTCACCTTTGGGGGCCTTGATCACGTGGGGCATACTCGTTCGGATCGGCCCATTCGGGAGCGAAGATATA
>JAMDCE010000568.1:1383-4670 GCA_023489135.1 Chloroflexota bacterium | reverse complement strand
AGGCGAACGCTTTCGCGCATCTCCCCCAGTCGAACTTGATAGCGCGCGAAGGCGTCGCCTTCGGTTCTAACCTGCGGGATCGCCCCTATCTCCCGATAGGCTCCGTACGGTCGGTAAGTGCGCATGTCGAAGTCGACTCCAGAGGCACGGATGTTCGGACCCGACACGCCGTAGGCCAGGCCCCGTTCCGGCGGGATGATTCCCACGCCGACGGTTCGCGCCAGGAATATCTCGTTGCCGGAAATCAGTTCCTCGTCCTCGTTCAGGTTCCTTTCGAACTGGTCCAGGAACCCCTCCAATCGCTTGAGGTAACCGGGCGGCAGGTCGAAGAGCACGCCGCCGACGCGGTGGTAGTTGAAGTTTAACCGGCTGCCGCAAAGCTCCTCGAAAAAGTCCAAAATCACCTCGCGATCGCGGAAGGTGTAGACGATGGGGGTGAATGCTCCAAGGTCGAGCAGATAGCTGCCCAGCCAGACCAGATGGCTGGCTATGCGGCTCAGCTCGTCCACGATGAGGCGCAGATACTCTCCACGGCGGGGAACCTCGACGCCCATGAGCTGCTCGATGGCCCCGGCATAGGAGTGCTCGTTCAGCATCCCGGACACGTAGTCGAACTGGTCGACGTAGCGGATGCCCTGGAGGTAGGTGCGGCGTTCGAGTATCTTCTCGATGCCCCGGTGCAGGTATCCAATCACCGGCTTGCAGTCCTCAACGATCTCGCCGCTCAGCTTCAGCACCAGCCTCAGCACCCCATGCGTGCTGGGGTGCTGAGGTCCCATGTTCAGGATCATCTCCTCGGACTGGAGGGCGCCGAGTTGGAGCTCGACCAGGTCGAATTCGGGCAAGGTCTGAGATTGGTTGGCCGGGATCGGGTTCACTCGCGACTCCTCCCCTCCGGTTGAGGATAACTCTTCCGCATGGGGTGACCTTCGAAGTCCTCCTCCATCATGATGCGCTCCAGATTGGGATGTCCCACGAAGCGCACCCCGAAGAGATCGTAGGCCTCGCGCTCGTGCCAGTTGGCCGTGGGCCAGAGGGCGCACAGGGAATCTACGGTAGGCTGATCTCCATCAAGCTTCACCTTCAGGCGAACGCTGTCGCCGCCGGCCAGCGAGTGAAGGTGGTAAACGACTTCGTAGTGGCCCTCGTAATCCACGGCGCTGACGCAGCTCAGGAAGTCGAAGGACAGGATGGCGTCGTGACGCAGGCGTTCGGCTATCCATTTGAGGTCTTCCTTCCCGGCTACCACTTCCACCAGGGATGGCTGTGCCACGCGGACCGAAAGGGCGGCGGGACCCAGGAGCTCACGGATTCGGTCGAGGGTGGCGAGGGGAAGATCGTTGCGATTCTGGGAGATCATCTTTGCGCCTCCGAAGGGGGGCGCGCTCTCACCCTGGGGTGTGTTTGCAAATCGAGAGAATTGCACGGAATCTTGGTTCTATTAGGTCTGAGATCGCCCCTCACCCCAGCCCTCTCCCCGAAGGGGCGAGGGAGCTGGCTACCTCGTCCTCCAAGCAGAGGAGCCAAGAGGGCACGAATGGGACTTTGCAAACAGGACCTGGCCCTCTCCCAAGGGGAGAGGGGACGGCTGATGGTTCCCTTGGTTGTGGAGGCTAAAGCCTCTGTTGTTATCATCGTTTGTTTCACGGCTGGTCCTGGCGCGGCTTGGTCAGCCAATGTTCCTTCTCTATCTTGGCTCGCAGTTTCAGCACTCCGTCCAGGAGCGCCTGGGGGCGGGGCGGTCAGCCGGGGACGTAGACGTCAACCGGCACGATCGTGTCCACCCCTTGCACGACGGCATAGGAGTCCCAGAACTCCCCTCCACTCGTCGCACAGGCGCCGAAGGCGATGACCCACTTCGGCTCCGACATCTGCTCGTAGAGCCGGCGAAGGCGAGGCCCCATCTTGGTGGTCACCGTGCCGGCCACGATCATCACGTCGGCCTGTCGCGGGCTGGCGCGGAAGACCTCGGCCCCGAAGCGGGCCATATCGTGGTCCGCCATGCCGGTCGCCATCATCTCGATGGCACAGCAGGCCAGCCCGTAGCTGAAGGGCCACGGAGACCGCGATCGCGCCCAGTTCAGGATCGTCTCGGCCGTGGTAAGGACTAAGTTGGGTACTTCCAGCCGGTCGGCTACACCCACCTCAGCACCCCCTTCTTCCAGGCGTAAGCCAGGCCGACGACCAGGATTCCCACGAAGATCATGACCTCGACGAAGGCAACGATCCCGAGCGACCGGAAGAGCGTAGCCCAGGCCAGGAGAAAGATGGCTTCCACGTCGAACACGACGAACAGGAGCGCGAAGATAAAGAAGCGGACGGGGAACTGGACCCAGGCGTCGCCCGTCGGCAACTCCCCTGATTCGTAGGAGCGGCTCTTCTCCCTGCTCTTGACGTGGGGCCTCGGCAACGTCGTTATGATGTTCGAGAGCCCGATGGTGACCAGCACGAACGCCGCTCCGGCCAACAGAAAGACAGCCAGGTAGCTGTAACCGGTAAGATAGTCTTGGGGTAGCAACATCTACAACGGCCCTTCCCACCCGCCGCCTTCGTCGCGCTGCGCTAGCGGCCTAAGTTTAGGATAACGGATTGACACAAATTTGTCCACGGTGAATGCAGCCACGCTGCCACTCATACTCTAGCCCGCTACCCGGTGGCTATGCAATTATCGTGCCAAAGTTAGAAAACGTTAGGGGAAGCTGAAGGCTTAGGCAGTGATTTTGGTCAATTGGTCAGACCAGGTATTGATTCGGCCCCAGGCGTGTGATATGCTGGCTGCCACAATGCTGTGCCCGGAGGAAGAACTTGAAAATCGACGTTCATAATCACTTCTATCCCAGGCAGTATCTCGACGAGCTGCGAAAGGAGTCGCGCGCCGCAACCATAACGGTCGACGACCAGGGCCGTACGCTGGTTAACTACGCGGGCGATTACAATATCGTCGACTCTTCCCACATCGATCCCGAAGCTCGCCTAAAGGCTATGGATGAGGCCGGCATCGATATGCAGATAGTCTCGCTAACGACGCCGGGCGTCCATCTGGAAGATGGCTACCGAGCCATCGAGATATCTCGGGTCGTCAACAACGCCATGGCCGAGATGGTGGAGAAGTACCCCACCAGGTTTCGGGCTTTTGCCACGCTGCCGATGCAGGACCCGAGGGCCTCGGTAGACGAGTTGGAGCGCTGCGTGAAAGAGCTGGGCCTGGTTGGCGCCCAGATCTTCACCAACGTCGGCAATCGCACCCTGGACAACCGAGACTACTGGCCTCTCTATGAGTTGGCTCA
>JAMDCE010000568.1:0-1373 GCA_023489135.1 Chloroflexota bacterium | reverse complement strand
AGAATCTCGACGCCCCTTTCTTCATTCATCCGACCAGCCCTCCCGGCACCGAGGAAATGAACGACTATCGTCTGGTGGCGCTGGTGGGCTTCTGCATGGATTCGACGCTGGCCGCCTCCAGGCTCGTCTTCTCCGGCGTGCTGGAGCAGTTTCCACGGGTGAAGTTCGTCCTCTCGCATCTCGGCGGCGCGGTGCCCTACCTGGCGGAAAGGATCGAGCGCGGCTGGAACGTTTTCCCCGAGTGCCAGGGCCGGATCAAGAAGTCCCCTGTGGAGTACTTCAAGATGTTCTATTACGACACCGTGAATTTCGATCCCAATGCCCTCATGTGCGGCCTGGGCTTCGCCGGTGCCGACCGTCTGATCCTGGGCAGCGATCACCCGCACCAGATCGGCGGCATCAAGCGCTGCGCGCCGTCCATCGAGGCGCTGCCGGTGGAGGAATCCGTGAAGCAGAAGATCCTGGGTGGGAACGCGCAAGCGGTGTTTAAGATCAGGATTTCGTGAGACGGCTTAGAGGAATGCCTTCGTGGTTTCCGGCGTGGCCTCTGCTACTCGGTCTCTGCCCGCCTTCTTGGCGGCGTATAGCGCCTTGTCGGCGGCGACCAGAAGTTCTTCCGCGTCCCGAGCGTGAATGGGGAAACAGGCGAGGCCGATGCTGAGGGTGGGACGCAGCTCCGCGAGGTCGCGGACGGCATCGAAGATCTCATTCCTGACCGCTTCGCAAAGCCGCTCCGCAATAACCTTTCCCGTGGCGAAGTCGGCTCCGTAGAGTAAGACGGCGAACTCGTCGCCGCCTACCCGGGCCACCAGGTCGGCCGATCTGGCGTGCCGGCCCAGGACCGAGGCCAGTTGGTTCAAGGTCTGGTCTCCCGCCTGATGCCCTAATGCATCGTTGATTTCCTTGAATCGGTCCACGTCGATCATCAAGATCGTCAGAGTCCTGTGATGCGCCTTGGTGTGAAGCATCTGGGCCCTCAGCTCATCCTGGAAATGGCGTCGATTGTGTAATCCGGTCAGCTCGTCGGTAATTGCCAGGCGCCTGGTGGCTTCTGCCACTCCTTCGAGGTGCGCCCGCTCTCGTTCAACCTGTCCCATCCGAATCACCAGTTGTTGCGCATTGTGGGCTGAGAAAGCCAGCACAAACCCGGAGGCAACCATCAACACTGCCACCGTCGCCTGTTGGGGGATGGGAAGGGCGGGGCCGCCAAGGGCCTGCGCCACGAGACCGAGCAATAAGAACTCGACCGCCTCGGCCACTCCCATAAACATGCACAAACGGGGACTCAGCCGCAGGCCGGTAAGCGCCAGGAAAAGGAAATAGACCGAGATGGCGGCCAGCCATCCACTTGGATCCGGCCCCTGGCTAACGAA
>JAMDCE010000497.1 GCA_023489135.1 Chloroflexota bacterium | reverse complement strand
TGAGCGGGCTTCTGTGGCACGCGCGAGGCGGTGGGAGTTGGCTCTGGAACTGAGGCTTTGCATCTGGCCCTGCTGGCGGCCGGTGTCGGCCCCGGAGATGAAGTGATCACGGTGGCCAATTCGGCCATTTTCACCGCCCTGGCCATCTCTTTCACCGGAGCAAAACCGGTCTTCGTCGACATAGATCCTCTGACTTACACGATGGATGTGAAGAAGATTGAGGAGCGCTTGACCTCGCGGACTAAGGCCGTTTTACCGGTGCACCTGTATGGATATCCGGCCGATCTTGATCCTCTCCTCCGGCTCGCTCGTGAGCGCAACCTGAAGGTAATTGAGGATTGCGCGCAGGCGGTTGGGGCCGAGTACGGAGGACGTCGGGTGGGAGGATTAGGGACAATGGGTTGCTTTAGCTTCTATCCGACCAAGAATCTTGGCGCTTGCGGAGATGGGGGCGCTGTAACTACTAACGACCCGGACCTGGCCCAAGAGCTGCGGCTCTTGCGCAACGGCGGCCAGACCGAACGCTATCGGCACATCATCAAAGGCTTCAACAGCCGCCTCGACGAGATGCAGGCCGCCATCCTGAGAGTCAAGCTGAAACACCTGGCTGCTTGGACCGACAGGCGCCGTCAGTTGGCCGCAGAATATAGCCGTTTGCTGCAGGCGTACCCGCTGGGCCTTCCTGGTGAAGCCCAGGGAAATAGACACGTCTATCATCTCTATGTGGTCCGGACCGATCACCGGGACGAGCTGCAGCGGTTTCTAAAGGCCAAAGGCGTTCAAACTCTAATTCACTATCCTATTCCCATTCATCGGCAGGCCGCCTACGCTGATTTGGGAATAGAAGAAGGGAGTCTACCCGTCACGGAACGGTACGCCAACGAAGTTATCTCTTTGCCCCTTTATCCCGAGCTTTCTGAGAGAGAGATGGAGGTGGTGGGTGCGGCCGTCGGACGGTTCTTCTCCTAGCGGCCTGGAGTGGCGGCAGTCTCCAGTGAGTGGCGCGATAATGATCACAGCAAACGTGCGCAGCTAATGGGACCAAATCGAACCACTATTGACTTTTCAGATCTTTTGGTGTAGTATTGCTCGCGATTTCACAATCGGAAAGGTGGCGTGGGCTCGTTACCTTGAAACACCTTAGACGCACCCTACGAACACGCGTTGGGCCAGGGTCGGGACGCTTTGCCTTCCTGAACTGGCCTGGTTCGCCACTTCCTCCGTTGTGTCCTCTGGGCCTTGTATCCCCGTTAGAGTTCATGAAGAGTCGGAGGGATGCTTGCCTGCGCCCATCTCCGCTTTTCCTTGTCTCTATCCCCGCTCCTTTCAGGGTCTGCTGATAACCTGAAGGGCCGAGAGACATCGTCGACAACAGAGTCGTTGGGTAGAGAACGAGAGAAAGCGTTCTCTAGAGAGAACTTCTTGGAAGGGGGGCCGGCAAAAGCGGCCAACGGAGTCGTTGCCGCCGAGAACTATGGAGAATGTTCTAGCCAAACTCAAGGCATTCGCCCGGGCAGTCCACCATCTCCCGAGGGGTGTGAAGGTTGGCATTTTGGCCGTCCTCGTGGTGGTGGCCGCTAGTGCTATCTATGGGATGACCCAGGTCTACAGTTACACCCAGGACGACCCCACTTTTTGCCGGAGCTGTCACACCATGACCGCGGCGTGGGATCGCTGGCAGACGAGCGAACATCGGACCATCGGCTGTCATAAATGCCACGAGCAGAGCGTCGCCGCGAGTATGGAGCAGGTGGTGAAGTATACCATCAATCGTCCCAACGACGTCTCCAAACACGCGGATGTTCCTTCGGAAGTTTGCAAGAAGTGCCACGAAAGCGGTGATCCCCAGTGGAAGCAGGTAGCTGACACGGCCGGTCACAAGGTTCACGTCGGAGAGAAGAACCTCGAGTGCACCCAATGTCACGCCAAGACCGTACACCGGTTTGTTCCGCCTAGCACGATCTGCGGCACGTGCCACGTTGGCCGGGTGGTACAGATCCAGGAAATGAACGAAATGCACTGCTTGGAATGCCACAATTTCTTGCGCCCAGACTCCAAGGTGTACAATGAGAACTCGCCCTTGATGCCTTCCAGGCAGACGTGTCTTCAGTGCCACCAGAAGCAGACTCAGAGTAAAGTTACTTTCCCCGATAACGCGCCGATGCAGTTCCAGTGCGGCGACTGCCACAAGCCGCACGAGCAGGCCAAGCCCATTGTGGATTGCCAGAGCTGCCACGCCGATCTCGGCGGGAAGCATACCGTTGGTGCGCATAGCCAGACGTCGTGTGCGACGTGCCATAAACCGCACGAGTGGACGGTTGACAGTCGCGACACCTGTCAGGCGTGTCACAAGGACAGGGTTGATCACAATCCGGGTCAGTTCTGTGGGACTTGCCACAGTTTCAAAAAGGCATAGAGCGTCTAGTGAAGGAGGAAGCCGTTGTCGACAAGCCCTCACGATGTTGGTCCAGATCGAGGCAGGCCGATAGCGCGAAGAGAGTTCCTTAAGTACGGCTTCGGGTTCGCGGGACTGGTCACCCTGGCGGGCGTTTTGACGCCGATAATAGGTTTCATTTGGCCGCCGGCCGGGCAGGGCGGAGGAGGCGGCGGTCGAATCCTGGTTGGAACCACGACCGAAATCCCGGTGGGAAAGGCCAAGTTCGCCCGCTTCAACAACAAGCCAGCTATAGTCGTCAATACTCCGGAAGGGGTCAAGGCCTTGTCAGCCGTCTGCACTCACCTGGGCTGCATCGTAAAATGGAACGAACAGGGCCACTTCATCCAGTGTCCCTGCCATGACGGGCGTTTCAGCACCAACGGTATGGTTATTTCAGGCCCCCCTCCCGCTCCCTTGGCGCAAATCCCTGTGGCCCTCGACGGCGACAAGATCTACATAGGAGGAGCCTAGTATGCAGGAAAGAAAGAGCTTGTCGGTCCGGGCTTATGATTGGCTGGACGACCGGTTTGACCTTACGCCCATCATAGAACCCTTTGCGACTCATCCAGTCCCCAAACACGCTCGAACGTGGCCGTTTTGCCTTGGGGGATTGACCTTTATGTTTTTTACCATCCAGGCTATCACAGGCGTCCTGCTGGCTCTTTACTACAAACCGACTCCTGACGAGGCTTATACCAGCGTCGTCTTCATCATGAATCAAGTCCGCTTTGGCTGGCTAATTCGTAGCCTGCACTTTTGGGGCGCCAATCTGATGATCGCTACGGTTATCCTCCATATGTTGAGAATCTACATTATGGGCGCCTACAAGCCTCCTCGAGAGTTGAACTGGGTAGTGGGGATGTTTGCGCTCTTTATGACCCTGGGGCTCGGATTCACGGGTTATCTTCTTCCCTGGGATCAGTTGGCTTATTGGGCCACCACCGTAGGAACGGAGATCGCCGCGTCGGTGCCCTTAGTCGGGGGAGTTCTTTCTGAGCTGCTGAAGGGTGGTCCGGAGATAAGCGACGTGACTCTGACGCGCTTCTACGGGATTCATATGCTCGTTCTTCCGGCCTCCTTGATTGGGATGTTGGCCGGCCACTTCTTCATGGTTCGCCGGCAGGGCATCTCCGGGCCGCTGTAAATCCCGGCTTGAGAAGAGAGGTAGCGAAAAATGGGACTCAAACAGGAACAGGCGAATCTCCCGCAGGGACAGCGGGGATCCCGTCCAGGAAAGAGGGAACTGGAGCGGGAAAAATACAGCAAGAGCGATGAGACGGTCCCGTTCCTTCCTCATCACGCCCTGACCGAAGCGGTTATGGCTTATATTGCCTTGATTCTGATAATCGTTCTGGCATCGTTGATTCCGGCTGTTCTGGAAGGGAAGGCCGATCCTTTCAACACCCCTGCTCACATTAAGCCGGAGTGGTACTTCATGTCCCTATACGAGATTTTGAAGTGGGTGCCTCGAATCGTCGGGATCATAGCCCCAGGCGTCGCTCTGTTGGCCCTGGTTTTTCTTCCGTTTCTGGATCGAAACCCTAACCGGCACCCCAGCAAGCGCCGCTTTGCGATGACTATGCTGGCTCTGGTGTTGATTGGGTGGGTCGGAACGACCCTTTACGGATTCTTAGGCTGATTCCAGGAGGCCAAGGAGGCAAACGTGATACGTACTTTTCCGTGGCGAATTGCAGGGGTGGCATTCGGCGTCGTAACCGCCCTCTTTGCGCTCTCTCTGGTCATTGGATCCAGGGCCGAAGCGACGCCCGACTACGCCAGCAAGACCAACCAACCTTGCGGCACTTGCCATGTGAATCCGGCGGGTGGAGGAGAGCTTACCGCCACTGGCGCAGCGTTCAAGGCTGGTGGCTATGTTTGGCCGGTAACCACAAGTCCTTCGACCAAAGATACGGGTGGCGGGCAACCTCAGACTCAGGTGACCCCAGGTCCGGGATCGAACGCGGGAGAGCCTTTCCAGGATCCGGGGGGGTCGTGTGCTCAGTGTCACCAGACTTTGGGCGGCAAGCACGAGACAACTGTTAAAGAGTGGAATGACAGCGCTCACAAGGCCCAGAAGGTTGGTTGCGCTGACTGCCATGGAGGCGATCGAATGGCTAGCGATGCAGCGGCAGCGATGTCGCCGAAAGCTGGCTTCATTGGTAAGCCAGCTAAGGCTGACATTCCCAAGCTCTGTGGCTACTGCCATTCCGATATCAACCGGATGCGCCAGTATGGCGTAGCTACAGATCAGCTTCAGCAGTACCAGGAGAGCCAGCACGGCAAATTGTTGGCCAAGGGCGACACCAATGTGGCTACCTGCTACGATTGTCACGGCGGGCACAACATCAAGAAGAAGTCTGATCCCACCGCGACGGTTTACCCTCCCAATGTCCCGACGACCTGCGCAAAGTGCCACGCCAACGAAACTCTGATGAAACCGTACGGGATTCCGACCGATCAATACTCCAAGTACCAGCAGGGCATCCACGGCCAGACTCTCCTGGAGAAGCAAGATCAGCGGGCTCCCAGTTGCGCCAACTGCCACGGTTCTCACGGGGCCACGCCTCCCGGAGTGAAGGAAGTGGCCAATGTCTGCGCCCAGTGTCATTCCGCCACGTATGATCTCTTTGCCAACGGCGGACACGAGCTTGGGGCGCTGGGTGGAGAGCCAAAGTGCATCAGCTGTCACGGGCAGCACGATATCAAGGTCCCCGATGAGACGGCTATCTACACTGGGACAGGCGATAGGACTTGCTCCCAGTGTCACGCTCAGGGAACGCCTCAGAAAGCTACCGCGGATAAGATTTACGAAGCTCTAGCGAGCGCCGGCAGGAACTATGCTGAAGCGGAGGATGCGCTGTCCAACGCCGAGGCCAATCGCATGGTCGTGGTGGCAGAAAAGGCGAAGTTGGACGAGGCCAACACCAACCTGATCGAGGCACGGGCGGCGCAGCACACGGTCAATCTCGCCACAATCACGGCTAAAACCAAGGTGGTAGTTGATGATGCTGATGCCGTCAAGAAATCCGCTGATGCAGCTATCTCAGAGAGCAACTTCAGGCGTCAA
>JAMDCE010000159.1 GCA_023489135.1 Chloroflexota bacterium | reverse complement strand
TTCTCTTCCGTCATCATGTAACCTCCAGAATGGCCTACGCCCGTTCGATCTATATGGTTGAGTACATTTCTCGACTGATGAGTGACCTGCTGAGTTACATTCACCGACAATAGGGCCACGTCCTTAGCGGCAGCGGTCGCTCGAACGAGGTTAACTATGGTTACCGCGACCATTCTGGAGGTTACATGATGACGGAAGAGAACAGGGAGGCGACGGAGGAATCTGCCGGCCCAGTCTCGTCCACTGAAAGAGGGGAGACAGGCGCATCAGCGCAGACAGGAGAAGCCATCAGCCAGGCCGAGACTGCTCCCACTTACGAAGAATTGCAGACGAAGCTTGAAGAGGAGGAAGGGAAGGCGGCGGACTATCTGGATCGCTGCCAGCGCGCCTTGGCCGATTATTCCAATTACAAGCGGCGAACCGAGCAAGAAAAGGCCGACCTCGGCAAGTTCGCCAATTCGGTTCTCATTTTGAAGCTTCTTCCCGTTCTCGACGATTTCGAGAGGGCGGTGGAAAGCATACCAAAGGAGATGTTGAAGTTGGGCTGGGTCGAGGGCATCTTCTTGGTGGAGCGAAAGCTGCGAAGTGTGCTGGAGCAAGAGGGTCTGGAACCCATAGAGGCGCTAGGTAAAGAGTTCGACCCTACCTTGCACGACGCCGTCCTATATGAAGAGATTGGGGAGAGCCAAACCGATAAGGTTGTGGCTGAGTTGCAAAAAGGATATAAACTTCACGACAGGGTGCTGCGGCCGACGATGGTCAAGGTTGGGAGATAATCTAAGCGTCCTGCCAGAAAAAGAACCAGCCCTTGCTGATTTGAGGGCAGATCCAAGGAGGATGAAGTTGTTATGGCTAGAACTATAGGAATTGACCTGGGTACCACAAACTCGGTCGTGGCCGTAATGGAAGGCGGTGAGCCCGTTGTGATCCCCAACGCCGAAGGCGGTCGCTTGACGCCTTCAGTAGTGGCCATCTCCAAGACGGGAGAGCGGCTGGTAGGTCAGGTGGCCAAGCGACAGGCGGTCACAAATCCTGAGAATACGATTTTCTCCATCAAGCGCTTCATGGGGCGTAAGTTCCGAGATGAGCAGGTGCAGAAGGCCGTTAAAGTAGTCCCGTACAAACTTGGCGAAGCATCTAATGGGGACGTCCAGGTGACTATGGGCGGCAAACAGTACTCTCCACCGGAGATATCGGCCATGATCCTGCAAAAGCTGAAGCAGGACGCTGAGGCCTACCTGGGCGAAAAGGTGGGCCGGGCCGTGATCACCGTTCCGGCGTACTTTAACGACAGCCAGCGCCAGGCCACCAAGGACGCCGGCACCATCGCCGGTCTGGAGGTGCTCCGAATTATCAACGAACCCACGGCCGCGTCCTTGGCCTACGGCCTGGAAAAGAAGAAGGATGAGGAGATCGCGGTGTACGACCTTGGTGGTGGCACCTACGACATCTCCATCCTCAGTCTGGGCGAAGGCGTCTTCGAGGTCCGGTCGACCAATGGCGACACTTTCCTTGGCGGGGACGACTTCGACCAACGGATAATTGACTGGCTCTGCGACGAGTTCAGGCGAGAGCAAGGAATCGACCTGCGCCAGGATCGAATGGCCCTGCAAAGACTTAAGGAAGCGGCCGAGAAGGCCAAGTGCGAGCTGTCGACCACCCAACAGACAGAGATCAACTTGCCGTTCATCACCGCCGACGTCAGCGGACCTAAGCATTTAAGCGTCAGCCTGACCCGGGCCAAGCTGGAACAACTCGTGGCCGATCTCGTCGACCGCACAGTTCCTCCGATGCGGCAGGCCCTCTCCGATGCCACCCTGAAGTCCGGAGAGGTGGATGAAGTGCTGCTGGTAGGCGGGCAGACGCGAATGCCTGCGGTGCAGGATAAGGTCCGCGGCTTCTTCAACAAAGAGCCCCACAAGGGCATCAACCCTGACGAAGTGGTCGCCGTCGGCGCGGCGATTCAGGCTGGCGTCCTCGGTGGCGAGGTCAGGGACATTCTCCTGCTGGACGTCACACCGCTCTCGCTGAGCATTGAGACGCTGGGTGGCGTGGCCACCGCGCTGATAGAGCGCAACACCACTATCCCGACGCGCAAGAGCCAGATCTTCACCACGGCATCGGACGGTCAAACTAGCGTGGAAATCCACGTAGGACAGGGCGAGCGACCGATGGCCGCGGAGAACAAGACTCTGGGTCGCTTCATCTTGGATGGAATTCCCCCCGCACCTAGAGGTATTCCACAAGTCGAGGTAACCTTCGACATCGATGCCAACGGAATCCTGAACGTGACCGCTAAGGACAAGGCCACGGGCCGGGAGCAGAGGATTACCATCACGGCGAGTAGTGGTCTCTCCAAGGACGAAATCGAACGGATGGTCCGTGAAGGCGAGATTCACGCTGAGGAGGACCGGAAAAAGAAAGAGGCCATCGAGGCCAAGAACCAGGCCGACTCTCTGGCCTACTCCGCCGAGAAAACGCTTCGCGATCTTGGTGATAAAGTTCCTGCCGATGTGAAAAGTGAGGTCGAAGGCAAAATCGCCGCGGTTCGTTCAGCCCTCCAAGGCGAGGACACCGCCTACATTCGGCAGACAGCGGAAGAACTCTCTCAGTCTATGCAGAAGATTGGCGCGGCAATGTACCAGCAGCCGGGCGCTGGACCGCATCCGGAAGGCGAGCAACCAGGCCCGAGCCGCGGTCCCGAGGAGGAAGGCACGGTCGAGGGAGAGTTCAGGGAGGTCTAAAGGCGAATCATCCACAGATTTAGCAGATTTCACAGATGTAATGAATCTGAGGAGGATCGGTAGGGGCAAGTCTGAGGTACCTTTGGGATTGGACCGGCTAGAAGAGCACACCAAAGTCGTTGTAGACGATAGTTATTAGTATTGGTGAGACCTGCCCCTACTCTTACGAATGCTTTGCCCTTACCAAGATGGCGGCGCCCTATGAGGCGAGCTGAGGCGGCATGCTGCCGTGCACCACAATCCAGTTCTCCATTCAGAAGCGGCAAGCTGACGGATGATAGCTGTCGGCTGAATTGCTGCCTACCTCCTCCTTTCGGGTTGACTATCCCCTTCAATTTCCGCTAAACTTGATTGGGCAGCGTGTACACACAATTCAAAGTTACGTGCCCGCGATTTTCGGTTAGAGGTTATTAATGACGGTCAAGCGCGACTACTACGAAGTTCTCGGAGTGCAGCGCACAGCTAGCGACGACGAGTTGAAGAAAGCTTATCGTCGCCTGGCTCGCGAGTATCATCCCGATGTCAATAAGAACGATGGCGCCGAGGCTAAGTTCAAGGAGATAAACGAGGCCTACGAGATCCTGAGTGACAGTCAGAAGCGGGCCATGTACGATCGCTTCGGGCACGCGGGCGCCAACGCCGGATTCAGCGGGGCCAACCCGTTCGAGGGGTTCACCGGCTTTGGTTTCGGCGATATCTTCGAGACTCTGTTCGGAGCGGCCACATCCTCTCGCCACGCCCCTCAGCGAGGCGCTGACCTATCCTACATTTTGACTCTCACCTTCGACGAAGCCGTTTTTGGCTGTGAGAAGGAACTGACCATCGGCAAGCTGGATACCTGCCCCAACTGCTCTGGAAGCGGAGCCGAACCAGGCACTCAGGCCATTAAGTGTCCAAATTGTGGCGGCACGGGAGAGATCAGAAGGGTCCAGCAATCTATTTTTGGCCAGTTCGTTAACGTGGTGGCCTGTCCCCGTTGCCAGGGCGAAGGCAGCGTCGTCTCGACTCCTTGCCGTCGCTGTCAGGGCAATGGCCGGGTAAGGGTCGAAAAGCGCGTTATGGTAACAGTGCCAGCAGGGGTGGACAACAACTCGCAGATAAGGCTCACCGGAGAGGGTGAAGCTGGCCCCAAAGGCGCGCCCCCGGGCAATCTTTACGTGAGTATCACCGTTAAGGATCACCCTTATTTCCAGCGACACGGCTCCGATATCTTGCTGGAGCTAAGGCTGAACGTAGCCCAGGCGGCCCTGGGAGACACTATCGAGGTGCCAACTGTCGATGGACCAGCCGAGCTGAAGATCCCGCCCGGAACTCAGACCGGCAAAGTATTCCGGCTACGCGACAAAGGCGTGCCTCACCTGAGAGGCAGCGGTCGCGGGGACCAAATGGTAACGGCTCGCGTGGTGACCCCAACACACCTAACCGACGACCAGAAGCGTCTGTTCGAAGAGCTGAGCAAATCTCTAAAACGAGAAGACGATTTTTCTGGAGATAAAGGCTTCCTCCATAAGGTAAAGGGTGTCTTCGGCGTTTAGGCGCCGATTGTCTGATTGGAAAACACCCCTGGACCCTCTATTCGTCGCTATTCTGTCCCGTTGGGTGAAAGCCCTGTAGGGACAGAGCGGCCAGCACAGGCAATGCCGCTATTACACCTCTGATGACAAACCTAGATGTGGAGGCCTTCTGTGGTGATTTCCCGTTTCCGTGGTGTTGCTTACACTTCAGCGTTTGTCCTCGCTCTCACCCTGGCCGTGATCTCGGCCTCTTGCTCCTCGGGCTCAACCGGCAGTTCCCCTCAGGGAGCACCCACGGCAGCGGAGACGGGGCCGGCGATCTCCATCAATCCGAATACGGGCGGCGCCGGTACTGAGATCGCCGTCAAAGGGCAGAACTGGGAAAAGGGAGAGAAGGTGGTCATCTCCATAGGCAAGCCTAACGCAGACTCCGTTGGCGCCTTTGGCGGAACGGTGGTCAAGGACGATGGCTCCTTCGAGACCAGCTTTGCCCTCCCCGCCGGGCCTCACCGCGGAGATGAGCTGGTCGTTGTGGCCCACACCTCAGATTACCGTCTCAAAGCCATGGCTTCGTTTCACGTCACCAAATAGCCACTGCCCATCTAGGGTCAATTAGGTCAGAGGTGACGGCTCTTCATAATAGGGCAAGGGCGATGCACTCGCTGTCCCCAGCGTATCCTCATTCCAATAGTCAGTCCCAACCAAACCTTCGCTGGCTCAGTCCAAAATGCTTGCGGGCGCTTCGCCTCTACCGATGGCCTCTCCAACCAGACTCATCAGACTCACGTTGAACAATCCGCGCCCCTTCACTATAATAGATTAAATGGCCGAATAAATGCGTAAGTAAGGCCGCAAACCGGGCGGAATCGGCTCCGAGGCAGATCCCGGAGGGCGTTTCACGTCTGCACGCGGCCTAACAACACCCAAGGCCGCTACTGGAACATCCGAGTCGACCCCAGGCTCGGCTATTTGGGAATCGCACATCGTTGGGGATGTGATAAATCAAATTAGGAGAAGAGGTAATGAAAATCGTGATTCCCCTCGCCGGCCTCGGCACCAGGCTGCGGCCCCACACTCTCACCAAGCCAAAGCCGTTACTGAATGTGGCGGGAAAACCTGTCTTGGGACACATTCTGGATAAGCTAAAGGTGCTCGACGTCGAGGAAATCATTTTCATTACGGGCTATCTCGGCAGCCAGATCCGCGAGTATGTTTCATCCAACTACGATTTTCCGGCCCGATACGTGGAGCAGAAGCAG
>JAMDCE010000417.1 GCA_023489135.1 Chloroflexota bacterium | reverse complement strand
AGGCGCCTTCGTCCTGTACCAGAGCAGGCAATACAGGCTACAACCGAGTACGGCCAGGCCAGCTACAAAGGCGCCAGCCATAGCCACAACTTCCTTCTTACCGCTCATCTGGTGAATCTGCCTTTCCTTAGGGGCCTTCGGGCGATTCTAGCCGGCCCGCTTGCTGAAGTCAACGCTGCGGACGTCATTGGTTCCGCCAGGAACCGGGAATTGATCTGCCTCTTGCCTAGCGGCAATACGCCTGTTGACAAGTTAGAAGATTGAAGGTTAGAAGGTTGTGAAAACGAAACGTTCCAACGTTTAAACCTTCCAACTTTCAAACCTGCAAACCTTCCAACCGGGCAAGTGCCCCGGAGGCTGGATAGTGTATAATTGGCGGCGGCGTGGCCGGGCCCTCCTCGAAGCTGTGGCCAATTAAACCAGGAATCGCGGGAGTGAGCAGTGACGAAAGAAAGAGCAGACTACTGGGAAAAAGTGAAAGCCCTCGCCAACACTTCCCCATTCTACCAACTTCTCGGAATGGAACTGGTCGAGCTGGCCGAGGGTTACGCCCGCTTCAGAATGCCCGTCGAGGATAAGCTTCTCCAGTTGTATGAAGCGGTGCACGGGGGCGCCATCGCCTCACTGGCCGATTCCGCCGCGGCCCTGGCTTTGATTAGTCTTTTGACGCCAGCGGAGAAGGCGGTCACCGTGGAGATGAAGATCAACTACCTCGCTCCAACACTGGCGGGCGAACTCATCGCGGAGGGCCGGGTAGTCCACAAAGGCGGCCGGCTATCGGTTATCGACGTCGAGGTGAGAAACAACGGAGAGCGCCTGGTGGCCAAGTCGCTGATTACTTATGCGGTGACGCGGTAGAAACCACCACCAAGTCAGTGCCTTTGGCTCCACAGTAAGTCTCCGGAAGCGATTTTGAAAGCGTTTTCATTCTTGGTGCCTGTAAGGGTTCAAAATGTATTGTCACAAGTGATATAATAAAGCTTGTCGGCTTGAGAGGCCTCCTGCTCCCCAAGCGTTAGTCTGCCTCCCGGCACCCTAAACGGCGATAGCACACTTCCCACGCCGACAGCCGCAGAGGCCTGTTCGTGCAGCTGGCTACGTTCCTTACCCCCTCGTCTTGGTCCTCAGTTGGGAGCACTTGCCAGGGGAATCCCTGGAAGGGAGACTTGATGGACAAGGTCGTGTCCAACGACTCGAATTCCGAAATGGTCGCCAACCAGGCCGACGGCGCAGCGCAGTTCTCCCTCCCAAACTACCTCGATCTTGTTGAATTCGGTTCCGATTCTCTGGAATCTCCAGCGCTCGCGAGCGACTTTTTATTGGAGAACGGTACTCCTGAGGGCGTAACGCTGCCAGAGACCAAAGACTTCCTCCACAGTCGAAAGAGCCGCCTCTCCGCTTTGCGCTGTGAGTCCGAGCGCTTGATAGACGAATTGAAGGTTCTGGACGACCTGGATGGGACGCTTCATACCGCCACCGATCTTTCCCCAACGCTCGACTATATTGCTCAGCGTGTCGCCGAAATGGCCGACGCAAGCATCGTTCTCCTCTGGATGGTAGACGAGCGGGATAGCCGCCTGGTGGTTCGCAGCGCCTCCTGCGCCAGTCCCGAGATCAAGAAAACGCTCGTTGGGCGGCGCGAAAACCTCCCCGTCTCCCCAAATCAGTTTTCCGCGGAATGGCAGGAGTTGAACCTGGATCGTCTCACGGACCCCAACCTGTTGCCTCCGAGCCTCGGGCCGCAACTGACCGACCTTGCCATCAAGTCTACACTGGTAGTGCCTCTCCTTTTACAGGAGCGGGTCATCGGCGTGGTAAACATCCTTTCTAACCGTGACGGGCAGTTTTCCAGGAAAGAGATAAGAAAGTATCTCCTTCTGGCGCATCAGGCCGCTATAGCCATCAGCAATGCGCAGGCGCACTCTGAACTTAGAGTTCAACTGGCCGAAATGACCAGACTTCAGCACGTTAGCACTCAGATAAACTCCAATCTGGCGTTATCCACCGTGCTCCTGAGCCTGGTCAAAGCCGTGGCCGAAGCGGGAGGCACGGACAAGAGCTGGCTTACTCTGTTGGATGAGAATCGTGGCGAGCTTTATCACGTGGCCGCCTGCGGTCTCTCGGATGAGTTTCTGAAAAGTTTTTCCACTATACCTCTCGGTCAAGCCCCCTGCGGCGTCGCCGCGCGAGATAACAGAGTTGTGATAGTCAGCGAAATCGATCGAGATAACGCCGGTGGCTATTTTCTGGAGGCCAAGACTCACCCGGGTTTCAAGTCCGTTTTCTCGGTGCCGTTGGCGATCAAGGATGGCGAAGTTCTGGGCACTTTTGCCACCTTCCATAGCCACCCATTCAGGCCCAGCGATCACCAAACTAAAGTCGCCGGCCTTTACGCTCAGCAGGCCGCCATCGCCATCGAGAACGCTCGCCTCTACCAGTCTCTGGAGCGGCAACTTCGGCACATGCGCATCCTCGAGTCGGCTTCAGAAAAGATCAATCGAGAACTCGAGCTAAACTCGGTTCTGCGAACGGTGGCCGAAAGCAGCCGGCAAGTCCTGGGCGCCGACCGATGGGCTATATATCTATTGGACCAGGATTCTCGAGAAACGGACTGCGCGGTCCAAGAAGGACTCCGCGAGGAGTCTGTTCAACAGATCGGCCAGAGTTTCTTCAGCCGCGACAATGAGAGCGCTGTCTGCTGCCTGGGGCCCGCAGGCTTCTCCGACTCCTCCAACACCCCGGGTTTCCCCAGACTCCAGGAAATAGCCAGTCGAGAAGGCTTCAAGTCTCTCTTGTTCCTGCCTTTGGTTTATCGGGAGGTGCCTCTTGGCGGTCTGGTGCTCCTGTACCATCAGCAGCGCCACTTCTCCGATCAAGAAACCCAGGTCGGCCAAATCTTCGCCAATCAGGTCGCCATCGCCATCGACAACGCTCGACACTACGAGGCGGAGAAGGCCAGGGTAGTCAAGCTAGAGCAACTGGACCAGTTGAAGTCAGATTTTGTTTCCAACGTCTCCCATGAGCTTAGAACGCCCCTCACCACCATCAAGGGCAGCCTGCAAACGATCCTGCGGGGCTGGGATAAACTGGACGAACGACGCCGGCGCAGCTACGTCGCCATGTGTCACGATGCCAGCAGGCGCTTGTACCGCCTGGTAGAAGATTTGCTCTTCGTTTCGGGCATCGAAGGCGGCCGGCTGGAAGTGCAAACGGTTCCGATCCAGGTCAGGTCGACCCTTCACCAGGCCGTGCGACAGATCCAGTCGCAGTACCAGGGCCGGACGATCCATACTGACATTCCCGAATCCTTACCCCCGGTGCTGGCCGATGATGGGCGGGTGCAAGAGGTTCTGGCAAATCTGCTGGACAATTCAATGAAATACTGCGACGGGAACGCGCCAGTTCTAGTTTCCTGCACCGTGGCTGAGAGCGAACTGGTAATTAGCGTGACGGACCACGGTCAGGGAATCGCTTCACACGATCTGCCCCGGCTTTTCACCAAATTCGGCCGGGTCGATCGCACGATCCGCGCGCGGGCGGGCACAGGACTGGGTCTTTTCATCTGCAAGCAAGTGGTGGAACAGATGGGTGGTCGAATCTGGGCCAACAGTCAGCCCGGAGTGGGTTCGACCTTCACCTTCACTCTTTGCCTGGCACCAGAAGGAACCCCCCTTATGGAACAGCCCTTCGTCAGCCTTTCTTCCCCGGTAAGCCCGGTGGAGCATTGACTCTATCACCGAAGCGAGACTCATCCCCCGCTTACCCCTCCATGCGGAGAGGGCTAATAAGAACGATAGGAGAGACCAATGAGTGACGTCGTTTTCATCAAAGCCGACGAAGTGCCCTGGGAGAGGATCGAAACAGAACGATTCAAGAACCTCCTTTTCGCTAACCTGATCACCAGTCAGATCACCAAGGATCTCAGCCTTCACCTAGCCAAGCTCCAGCCGGGCGGCGTGGTGGAGATTCACGCCCACGACGATCTCGTCGATGCCTTCTATGTTATCGAAGGGGAAGTGACGGCCTTTGTTGGCGATGAGACGACAACCTGGAAGACCGGAGACTTCGCCTGGATTCCGCCCAAGATCAGTCACGGACAGAGGAACGATTCCGACAAGCCCGTCTTCATTTTCGAGCTCTTTGCGCCCGCGCTGGTCTAGCTCGGGCTGTAAATGACGACAGAGCTAGCCCTAATTTACGGGGACGAGTTTCTGAAGTACGACTTCGGTGGGCGGCACCCCTTGAGGGAGATCAGGCTGAAACTGGTGGTTGAGCTGATCCAGCACCTCGGCTTGATCGACTCCGGTAAAGTCTCGCTGGATCGCCCACCGCGAGCCAATATAGACGATTTCCTTCTTTTCCACAGCCGGGACTATGTCGAATTCGTCCGGGCCGCCTGCGAAGCCGGAACGGGTTATCTCGACCGGGGAGACACACCGGCCTTCCCCGGGTGCGTGGAAGCTGAGCAGTACATCGTCGGGGGATCGCTGGCGGCCGTGGAGATGGTTTTGTCCGGCAATGTCAGTCACGCCTTCAACATCGGCGGCGGCCTCCATCACGCTCACCCGGGTCGCGCCTCCGGCTTCTGCGTTTTCAACGATCCTGCCATCTGCATCGCCGCCCTCAAGAAGCGCTATGGCCTTTCTAGGATCGCCTACGTCGATATCGACGCCCATCATGGCGACGGCGTGATGTACGGCTTCTATTCTGACCCCACTCTTCTCGACGTCGATTTCCACGAGGATGGGCGACACCTGTTCCCTGGCACGGGTTGGCCCGAAGAACTGGGGAAAGGGCCCGCCCTTAACCTCAAAGTCAACGTTCCTTTCCCGCCCCATACCGGCGATTCGGCGCTGCTGTACGCCTTTAACGAACTGGTCCCGTCTTTGCTGCGACGACACCGGCCCGAGATCATTCTGATGCAGTGTGGCTCTGATGGCCACCAGGATGATCCTCTCAGCACCCTGGAGTTCAGCCATCACAGTTACATCCGAATAGCCCAGATTATGCACGATCTCGCCCACGAGATCTGTGGTGGGAGACTGATCCTTTTTGGCGGAGGTGGCTACGATTTGGCGGCCGTGTCAGTGTGCTGGTCGGCCATCGCCAGTACGATAGTCGGACAACCAGTCCCGAATAGCCTTCCTGAGGGGTGGCGAGCCTCTTTTGAGAGGATAGCGAGGGAAAAACCCCCCTTGGTTTTGCCACCTGCTCCAACCGCCGCTAACGACCTGAGGAAGGTCCAAGAAATCGTCACCAAGCTTGGCAAGGCGGTCCTCTCCACCTGACGTGCACCGTGCTCGCGATGTGCGTCAGGTGGAGGGCAATAGCTGGCTTGCGTGATTCACCGTGAGTCGTGTATGCTACTCACTACGCGTGAAGGCGTCTCACCTCATGACCTGGGATCACTGTGAAGAGGCATCTGCTGTAAGGGCGAGCCGGCGCCCCGGGGTCCCGTTTCCGACTCCTGGCCACAGAATCTTTAGTATGATACAAGGG
>JAMDCE010000522.1 GCA_023489135.1 Chloroflexota bacterium | reverse complement strand
ATATGGGGATAGGCTGGACGCCACAGGACAGGGATACCTGCAACGTGTGTTCACGGCTACCGGGCGTATGTCGCTGCTCATCGACGGTCTCTTGGACCTCTCGCGTCTCAGCCGCAACGAAATACGGCGCGAGCCGCTCGATCTCAGCGAAATGGCGAGGGAGGTTGCTGCCGGGCTTCGCAGCGCCCAGCCGGAGCGCGAGATGAAATTCGTTTGCGCCGATGGGGTGACCGCCGAAGGGGATCCGCAATTGCTGCGGGTCGTCTTGGAGAACCTGCTGGGCAACGCCTGGAAGTTCACCGCCAAACGTCCCAAGGCGACCATTCACTTCGGGGTCACAGAGGAGGGCGGAAAGAAAGCCTATTTCGTCCGCGACGACGGCGCAGGCTTCGACGCGACCTACGCGGACAAGCTCTTCGTTCCATTTCAACGTCTCCACGGCTCGAAGGAGTTTCCCGGCACGGGCATCGGCCTGGCCACCGTGATGCGAATAGTTCGCCGGCACGGAGGGAGAATCTGGGCTGAAGGGGCGGTGGAACAAGGCGCAACGTTCTACTTCACTCTGCAAGAGCCTATTCGGTAACCCTCAATTGTGGCGCGGTCCGACGGGTCGGACCGCGCCACAATTGTTGGATGGGCACTAAATGCGACGGAGAGGATAGATGGCGACGGCGATACGTGTTCTAATCATCGAAGATTCTGAGATCGACGCCGAGCTGCTGCTGCGGGAGCTGCGCCAGGGTGGCTACGATCCGGTCTTTGAGCAAGTGGACACGCCGGAGGCGATGAATCAAGCCTTAGCCGGGCAACAGTGGGATATCATCATCGCCGACTACGTGATGCCACGCTTCAGCGGCTTGGCGGCGCTCCAACAGGTGAGAGAAAAGGGCCTGGACGTGCCATTTATACTGCTCTCCGGCAAGGTCGGCGAGGATACCGCGGTCGACGCCATGAAGGCCGGTGCACACGACTACATAGTCAAGGGGAATCTGGCACGGCTTATCCCGGCCATTCAGCGGGAGCTGCGCGAGGCCGTGGTCCGGAGGGAGGGCCGGGTGGCGGACGAAGCGTTGCGCCGAGCGCACGAGGAGCTGCGCCTGGCACACGCCGAATTGGAGGTGCGGGTTGAGGAGCGTACGGCGGAGCTTGCGGCAGCCAATGTAGGGTTGCAGGCCGAGATATCCGAGCGCAAGCGCGTCGAAAGAGAGCGCGAGCTCCTGCTTCAGCAATTGGAGACCGAGCGGGCGCTGCTGGAGGCGGTGCTCCGCCAGATGCCTTCAGGCGTAATAGTCGTCGAAGCGGCGTCGGAAAAGGTCATCCTCGGCAACGAGCGAGTGGAGTCCATTTGGTACCGTCCCGCCCAATCGTCTGGCAGCCTCGCGGACCTGACCCGGTGTCCGTGTTTCCACCCTGCGGACGGGACGCCGTATGAGCCTAAGGAATGGCCTCTGGCGCGGTCAATCGCCAGCGGGGAAGTGGTGATCGGCGAGGAGATCGAATTCAGGCGGGGAGATGGGAGCACCTGCACCGTGAGCACCAGCTCGGCTCCCATTCGCGATGGCGAAGGGCGTATCGTGGCCGGGGTGGCGGTGTTCACCGACGTTACCGAGAGGATAGAGGCGGATAGGACCAGGGAGGAATACGTCAGGCTCATCGGACACGACCTCCGCAACCCGCTGGCCGGATTGATCGGCCACGCTCAGTTGCTGCAGCGCTTCCTCCTCCAAAAGGGCCTCGAACGAGAGTCTGCCAGCGCCGAGACTATTTTCAACAATGCCAATCGACTGAATGCCATGATTCAAGATCTAGTGGAATCCTCTCGCCTGGAGTCGGGTCAGCTCGAGCTCAACCGAGACGTAACCGACATCCTGCCCCTGGTTTCCGAAATCGCCGCTCGAACCGGCGCGGTCCAGGACCAGGCGCGCATCAAGGTGCTCGGTTCGGAATGGGTGCCTCCCGTGCTGGTGGATCTGGAGCGCATCGAGCGGGTACTGGTCAACTTGATCACCAACGCCCTGAAGTACTCTTCGCCGGATTCGCCGGTGGTGATCCGCGTCCGGCGAGTCGAGGGGGAGGCCGTCGTATCCGTTTCCGATCAAGGATTCGGCATCCCCGCCGAAGACTTGCCTCACCTGTTCCAGCGGTTCTACCGGGCCAAGACGGGGAAAAAAGCGGAGGGCCTGGGATTGGGCCTGTACATTTGCAGATTGATCGTCGAGGAGCACCGGGGACGCATCTGGGTCGAGAGCGAGCCCGGTAAGGGGAGCACCTTCTACTTCAGCCTGCCCCTGGCGCAAATCTAATGCCCGCCGAAGCCCTTCATTATTTGAGGAATGGCCGGGCCGAGGACAATAACGTAGATTGAAGGGAACATCAGGAAGATCATGGGAAAGATCATCTTGATGGCTGCCTGATGAGCCAATTCCTCCGCGCGCTGGCGCCGCTTCAATCTCATTTGCTCGGACTGAATCCGCAGCACGTTGCTGATGCTTACTCCCAGCTGGTCCGCCTGAATAATGGCGCTGACGAAAGTGTTGACGTCGCTCACGTCGGTTCGATTGACCAGGTTTCGCAGCGCCTCGCGCCGGGATTTGCCCATTCTGGTCTCCGACAGGACGCGGCTGAACTCACGGGAGAGGGCGTTGTCCCATTTCTGGGTAAGCTTCAGTATCGCCGAATCGAAACCCAATCCGGCCTCGACGCAGACGGTCAGGAGATCGAGGGCATCGGGAAGGGACCTGGTTATCTCCTTCTTGCGCCTGCTGATTCGTGCGCCGAGCCAGATATTGGGGGTGTAGAATCCCAGGGCGCCCAGTAGGCCGCCGAATAGCAGGGCGTGAAGAACCATGCCGGTTCTGATAAACGACAGAAAGACCAGGCTGCCAAGGGTCAAAGCCAGGAGCCCCTTGACTCCCAGGAAATCGCGGACGTCCATCCCATAAGGGTTGCCGGCCAGAACGAGCCTTCGCCGGATGTCCTCCACCGTCTTGGGGGGAGTCAGGCCAATTACAAAGCGAGCGGCGCCCTGGACGATGGGGGCGACGATTCTCTCCTGAAACGGTTGGCTGAGCTCGTACTCCTCCAAGGTACGCGCGGGAACGGCGTAAAGGGACAGGCGAGCTTTAAGGGCCTTGTTGCCCGCCTGGAGGTTTGCCAATCCCACGATCAAGACCAGTACTGTTAACCCGGCTAGAAGGGCAATTAATCCCGCCATCGCTCACACCTCTATCTGCGTAATCTTTCGAATCGAGATGAATCCGAGGATGATAAGAACCCCGGAGCAGATGGGCAAGGTAATTACGGGCATACATATGAGCTTCTCAAAAGAGAAGAGCTGCATCATGTACCGGGAGTTGAGCAGAAACAGAATAACCCCCAGCGCCACCGGCAAGAAAGCTATGACGTAGCCTCCCAGCGTCTGCTGAGCGGTGAGAGACTTGATCTCCCCTTTGATGCGTACTCTTTCCCTGATGGTGCTGGCGATGCTGTCCAGGACTTGCGCCAGGTTACCTCCGACCTCGTGCTGTACGTTGATGGCCGTTACCATAAGATCGAGGTCCTCGCTATCGATTCGGGCGACAAGGTGGGCCAGAGCCTCCTCCGGCGATAGGCCAAGGTTGACCTCGCGCACCACCCGGCTGAATTCATCACCAATGGGATCGGGGGATTCTCGGGCGACCAGCTCTAATGATTGGAGCAGGGAGTAGCCGGACCGCAGCGAGTTTGATATGAGCATTATGGTGTCACCCAGCTGATTGTTGAAAGCTTTCAGACGGCCTCTCTGTCTCTGCTTGAGGTAGAGCTTGGGCAGGTAGAATCCTGCCACGGCGCCAAGCAGAGCGAGCCCGAGGTTCTGGGACACGAGATAAGCTAGAACAAAAAGGACCAGTATGCAGACCAGATTGAGCATCAGGAACTCGGATACCGTAAGCTTGAGGTTCGCTTTGGCCAACTCCCTTTGAAGCCTGGTGGCGAATCCCTTATCTCCAATGGCCCTTTCCATTCGAGCCCCGAGCGGGGAGACGTAAGTTGGCTCGCTGGAGGTGGAACGGAGATTCCCCCGGCGCGTGCCCAGTCTGGAAGCTACGTCTACGCGCACTGCCAGCACCCGATGGAGCCCCAGAAAGACGGCTATGATGCTCACAAAGGCCAGAATAGCGATGGCCGAAGACACGGTTAACATAATCTACCGCCAATCCCTCACAGATAACGTGAGTCGAACCCGAAGATCGCGGGCGACAGGTAGAAGTTGGATGCTTCCAGCTTGGGCGTGAACTTCGGCCTTACTCCGGTCGCCTTAAGCCTTCCAATGATTCTGCCGTTCTCAATATCGGTTTGCTCGAACACGAACACGTCCTGCAACACTATCACATCCCCTTCCATTCCCTGAACCTCGGTGACGTTGACCACTCTTCGGCTGCCATCGCGCAGGCGCTCGACGTGGACTATCAGGTCCAGAGCGGACGCAATCTGCTCCCGAATGGCTTTGAGTGGCAGTTCCATACCGGCCATCAGCACCATCGTCTCTAGTCTGGAGATGGTGTCGCGAGGACCGTTAGAGTGGGCGGTGGTCAGGGAGCCGTCGTGGCCGGTATTCATTGCCTGCAGCATATCGAGGGCCTCGCGACTGCGACACTCACCGACCACTATCCTGTCGGGCCGCATTCGCAGGGCGTTGACTACCAGGTCACGGATGGCGATCTGACCCTTGCCCTCGATGTTGGCGGGACGGCTTTCCAGGGTCACCACATGCGCCTGGCGAAGCTGAAGCTCTGCCGCGTCCTCGATGGTCACGATTCGCTCGTCGTCCGATATGAAAGAAGAGAGGATGTTCAGGAGAGTGGTCTTGCCTGATCCGGTACCACCCGACACCACGACGTTCAATCGGGAGCCCACGCAAGCTCGGCAAAACTCGACCACCTCGGTGGTGAGGGTGCCGAAGCGAATCAGGTCGTCGACCGTGAGTGGGATTTTGGAGAATTTCCGGATGGTCAGCACCGGTCCCACCAGCGAGATAGGGGGGATGATGGCGTTGACGCGCGATCCGTCCGGAAGCCTGGCGTCCACCATCGGCTGGCTCTCATCGCAACGTCGTCCCAGAGGGGAGATGATCCGGTCAATAATGCGCATTACGTGCTGGTCATCCTCGAAGGCTACGTCGACTTTGTGAATCTTCCCGTTCTGCTCGACGTACACGCGATTGGGGCCGTTCACCATGATTTCGGTGATGGATTCGTCTGCCAGCAGCGGCTCGATCGGCCCAAACCCGAGTATCTCGGCGGCGATCTGCTCGAACAGGCGCAACCTCTCCGCCCGGGTCAGCACGATGCCTTCGTGCTCGAGAATAATGTTGAAAAGCTCCTCGATGCTTCTCCGCACCTGAGCGGTATTAGACAGGTCCATTTTGGGGTCGAGCTCGGCGATCAGCTTGTTCTGCACGCTGGTTTTGACGTCGTGGGTCAATCCTTTGACGACGTCCTTGACCGCCGTGATGTAGGGTCTTTTCTGCTCCTCGGAGCTA
>JAMDCE010000532.1:4277-5528 GCA_023489135.1 Chloroflexota bacterium | reverse complement strand
CACTTCGCCGTCCAGATTTGGAAGACACCACCGGCCCGCTCGTACTTCGAGAAAGCGATTCGTCCGCCATCAGGTGACCACGCGGGATACGCGCTGTACTGAGATACCAGCGTGCGGCGCCCGCCTCCATCGGCGTTGACTGCCCAGACAGTCAGGTCTTCCTTGCCCCAGGCTATGGTGCCATTGGTGCTCCAGGCGGCTGGCCCATATGGGTAAGCTGTTGCGCCGTCGACCAGCTTTCTCTGGTCGCTACCGTCGGCGTTCATAATCCAAATCGCCCAGCCTCGGTCACGATAGCTAAAGAATATGATCTTGCTGCCATCTGGCGACCATGAGGGATACCAGTCCTCCGACTGGTTATTTGTGAGACGCTTTACATCAGACCCATCGACGTTCATCGTGTGAATCTGATAGTTCCGCTTCTTGTCAGCACTCGACGCCGAATCGTAGGCGACCCGTGTGCCATCCGGTGACAGCGCTCCTCCATAGCTCTTCCCCTGAACTGTGAGCCTTTTTTGACTTGAGCCATCTCCGTTCATGACGAAGACGTCATCCCAGCTGTCACGGTTCGATGTGAATATGATCTTCCCTTGCGTATTTGACGCCGGCGCGGGCGATGAAGGTGGCGCTGATGTGGAGACCACGCGGGCGCCGCCGTCCCCTTTTGGTGGTTGTGCGGCAATGGCCTGTGCGGGATATAGCCCAACCTCTTTGCCGATGTCTCCGCCATTGGCCACTGTGACCTGGCCCTTGCTGGCCCAGGGTACGTCTTCTTTCCACTGCTGGATGACCACCCGCTGAGCACGGAGCACCAGCGCCGAGCCCATATCTGCTACTTCGGCGACAGGAAGCCCGTTCATCGTCACCGGGTCGCCCTGGACGGAATAATAAACCTTTGCGATCTCGGGATACGCATCCAAGACCGAGAGTCGCTTCTTGACTATCTGATCCCACGAAAGGCCATCCTCCGACCACCGGCTCGGCTTCGGCGTTTGGCGCGTGGAGAGCAGCCAATCGTCCTTATTTGCCTCGCTGAGCAGATCGAACACGTTGACAAAGTAGGCCTGCTGAGCCTCTGGCCGCCACTGAAAGACTACGCGCTGGAAGGCCTGGACGGTGAACCCGCCCCAGCTAAAGCGCTCGGACGGCGAATGCGGACGGCAGCGGCGCTGTAATGCTGACGTCGCGGGGGCAGAACTTCTGGCCCACGTGGTCTCCCGATGGCAAAATGATCGCCTTTTCGTCGTATAG
>JAMDCE010000532.1:0-4267 GCA_023489135.1 Chloroflexota bacterium | reverse complement strand
CGTTTGACCTCGCTCCAGAACTTGGCTCCGTCAGGGTCCGTCACTGCGTAGCCGTTGCCGCTTCCTCCGCCAGTCTGCGTGAAGAAATGGCCGTTAGGTACGTCCCAATCCTCGCTCGCTCCCAGAGCAGGCATAGAAGGTAGTAGGAGAAGCGCCACCAGGATGATAGCCAGCAACCTTGCCATTCCGCATCTTTCCTCCATATTCAACTTTACTCTCTGCCGCGCATGCGTAAGAGTGCCCGTCTATTATAGTCCGAATTTCCAGGCTGTCAAGTAAACGCTTAGGAAATAGCTATGATCTGGCAAAGCAAGCGCTTCACTGGCCTGCGACACCATTGTAAACGCGCGGCAAGTACAATTTGAGAACTATGGTAGGCGTCCGCGTGGGAGAGGCGGTTGGCACTGGCGTCTCAGTTGGCATTGGCGTTTCCGTTGGTGTGGGCCTAGCAGTTTCAGAGGGGGTTAGCGTTGATGTCGCTGTGGATGTTTGAGTCGGCGTCTCTATCGGCGATGGAATCAACGTGGGAGTTCTGGTCGGCGTCGAAGTGCTCGTTTCTTGAGGGGTAGCCGTTGGCGTTGATGTGGAGGTAGGAGTTGGACTCGGCGAGGCCTGATAGCGGAGCGCGTCGTAGGCCTGAACCAGCCCGTAGCCGAAGTACTGATCCCATCCAGGCGCGTCCAAATCCTTGGCAGCGGCCTGTAAAGCCTGGCGCACCTGATCGGGTGTTATGGCATTGCCGTGGGCAATAAGCAGCGCGGCCACGCCTGAGACGTGAGCAGCGGCCATCGACGTTCCTGAGAAGAACCAGTAGGAGAAGCGGGTGGGGTCACCAGGGGCAAAGGTTTGCTGGAGCACTCCGTCGACGTGGCCGTCTCCGTTCTGGTCCACGGAGGTATCGCCTCCCGGCGCCACCAGATCCAGCGCCGAGCCGTAGTTCGAATAAGGAGCGCGAGTCTGGTCGTAACGGGTGGCTCCCACGGCGATGGCTTTGTCGTAAGCCGCGGGATAGCCAACTGAGCCGGCGTTGCCGTTGCCGGCAGAGGCCACAACTACTACACCCTTGTCGTAGGCATAGTTCACGGCGCTTTCCAAAACTGAGCTTGGGTAAGGCCCGCCAAGGCTGAGATTGACGACTTTCGCCCCGTTGTTTGCGGCGTAGGCAACGCCGTCGGCCACGTTGGCGTAAGTGCAGACGCCGCCGCCGTCGCAGACCTTGACGGGCATAATCTTCGCGCCGTAGGCTATCCCTGCCACGCCGATGCCATTGTTCGTGCTTTGAGCGATGGTGCCGGCCACGTGAGTTCCGTGGCCGTAGTCGTCGTTGGGGTGAGCATCGCCGTTGACGAAGTCCCATCCTGCCACGAAGGCGGTGTTGGCCAGATCAGGCGCCTGAGCGTAGCCGCCGTAATTCTCATAAGCGACGCCCGTGTCCACCACTGCCACGATAACACCGCTGCCATTGCTGATGTCCCAAGCCTGCTCCATCTGTATCTGTGGGAGATGCCACTGGTAATTGTAAAGCGCGTCGTTGGGAACGAAGTCGAGGTGCAGGTATCCGTTCAGCTCGACTGCCTCCACCGCAGGATGCTGACGTAGCGTGTCGACAACTGCGAACAAGTCCTGGTCGAGTGGCACTGATACAAGGGCGTAACCAGGTGGAAGAAGCTGCCTCGCTACCTTGATGTCCATATCAGGGTTGAGGCGGGTGTCTTCGTCGGGCCTCATTCCTGGCCTGAACTTGACGATGAGCTCGCCGGGGACGTGCGGTTCGCTGCTTTCCGAGGCAGTGGGCATTTCGCCCATCATCTGAGATGTAGCCGGTGATGTGCCAGTCGGCGTTGGCTTCGGCGTGGGCGACGGGAATCCCCTGGGCTCCAACAGTCCCCAGAGCCCCGCAGTGAACGAAAGAGCGACGATCAAGATGAGCGGGAAAACGATACGAGGCTGCTTCACGTTCCATCTCCTGAAAACCATGAGGCATCCGAAATCTGGGTGCCTCTGCATTGGCTGGATGCCAAAAGGCGGCCCAAATCAGATGCCTCTCTTGCGGCCAGACGACAAAAGGCGCCCACGATCTGGGCGCCTCACCAGGCAATCACCGCACTCTCCACCCCGCCGTCCACGACACGCGCAATCGTTCGTGGCCTGCCAAGCCGAAGGAGGCCGACAACAGCGGGCTATACATAAATGATAGCAGCGAACTGGGGCGAAGTCAAAGCGTGAGGGCCGTGTTCCTGCCATACACTTGGACGCGATACCGAGCATCTGTTCAGCCAATTGGTCTGATGGCTGTGAACAGAAGCGCGAGGGCGAATTGAAGTGTGACGATCAACGCGAATGGGAGTCGAAAGCTGTTCTTGCGCGTCTTGTGATGGAACAACAGCATCGCCGCCAGGGCGCCTGGGCTGCCGCCGACAAGCGCCAGCGCTAGCAGCTGCGATTCCTTGATCCTTCGTCGTCCAGTCTTCGCACGCCGCTTGTCGATGACGTAGGCAAGAAAAGCGGCTGTATTTACAATCAACAGGTAGGACGCCATCAGTTCGAGTTGTGTGGTCAAGGTTGCCATTTGCCTCCGTCAATCGGAACAATGTTGAGGACCGGTTGCAGGGTTGAGATTGGAGAGGGGATGGTAAGCAATTGCAAGATGTCCAGCTAATCAGTGACATCGAACTGCGCAAGTTCGATGAAGTCACCGGTCGGAGTTCGAAGTCGCTGACCAGTAGAGGCGTCGTAGAGGACCGCTACTAGGCGGAAGCGTCCCCTCTGCTGAACTATAACGGCCCCTCCAGGCAGGGCACGCCACGACGTGATGGTGTCATTTCGCCTCGGCTTCGGACGAGGCAATCAGACGCTCCACTTGGCTCAAGAATTCTTCGGCCACCTTCAGACGCTCTTGCATCCTCTCCCTGGAGGGCTCTTTCGAGATCAAGTAATCGGCTTGATTCCTTTCTTTGAACGCATCAACGAATGCCCTGTGGAACCGAGGTTCGATGAGGCCCTGGCGTGCAAACTCCTTCCCAAGGGCTGCAATTACCGACGAGTGCTTGTGCAGGACGATGCCGCGGCTAAGCAGGAGAGCACGAGCGGCATAGAACATGGCGTAGTACACACGGGAAACTGCCTCAAGATAGAACGACTGCTGCGCCAGTATCTCAGCAGCCGCTAGCGTTTCGCGTGCTCGGGTAAGCCAACCATGAGCTTCCTCTAAGCTGCCTTGGGCCATAACACCATTCCCTCACGCTCCACATTCCTCGCGAAGCTGTAGCCTTCAGCAATGATGCGATGGTATTCGTTTTCGTCCAGAACCAGAGCGGAGAGGAGGAAGCGGAAATCGTGATCCCACATCACGTCATAAGTCACGCGGCTCACGAGATCCTCGTCGGAGGGCGAAGCCGACCGCAGCACCACTAACAGGTCCACATCAGAGTCAGGTCCAGCCGCTGCACGAGCGTACGAACCATACAACGTCACCAGCCGCAGGTTCTCGCCAAGGGCTGCGTGAAGCGCCTCGATGGTCTCAGCTAGCATACGCTTCAATTCTCGACTCAATCGGGGGCGAGCATCCTTCATATTGTGCGCTCCAAGTACACGATCTCAGGTGCCATTATAGCATTCAAACGTCATCTTGTCCCTCTCGGCGAAAGTGCCAGTTATGGCTCAAACCTGCGTATACCTTCGATTCGGTCGAAGTGGAAATCGTAGGAGGCAACATCGGTGATTTTGAGCTTTTCCATAAGGGCGGCGTTATAGGCATCGGCGAAGGAGACGTTCTTCTCAACGTAAAGCTCAAAGACGCGAAGGTAAAGCCTTTTTTGGGGAAGCACAAGGCCAGGGAAGAGGATGATAGGCAGAAGATGCTCCCTTATCTCTTCTTTTGGCACGCGATAAGTACGCTCCAAGACAAAGACGACCTCGGCGACGACAATGTCCGAGGTTCGAGCCTTGACCTCTCCTTGCTCCAAGCGAGCCAGAAGCTCTTTAGAGCGTGTTGCCTTTCCCTCATTGTCACGTAATAGATGACGAAGAACTATGTTTGTGTCCAAGAAGAACAGCATCTATTTCTTCAGGGGCCTCAGGGCATCTTCGGCTATAGCTTCCTCAGCCAATCGCTCAAGCTCTTTGAAGTTCTCTGGCTTTTTTCTTGGTTTGACAGCCCCAAAACTTCTGTCCAAGGCACTCTTGACAGGTTTTACCTTCACCTCACCCTTCTCAATCACAAAGGAGACCTTATCCCCTGGTGCAAGCCCAAGGGAATGTCTTATCC
>JAMDCE010000206.1 GCA_023489135.1 Chloroflexota bacterium | reverse complement strand
TCCTGCGTGGCTTCAAGGTAGCGATAGAGAGCGACAAAGAACCACAATGACACATCGGCCGCGTTATGCAGCGGCACGTCCGTCCCTTCAGCGAAGAGATTGGGCATCAGGCCCTGCCAGCAGTGACGAGCGAAGGTGCGAAGGATTTCCTTGGCCAAGGCAAAGCGACCGGTGGCGAGGGTAAGCCCTGGCAGACTTATCAGCGTATCGCGTCCCCAGTCGGAGAACCAGTGGTAGCCGGCGACGACGGTGTAGCGACTATGGATACCTCTAACCTCCGGTGCGGCGCCGTCGGATTGTCTCTGGCCTGTGGCTGCCGAGCTTGCAGAGACGATTGTGGAGCGGAGGCCCGAATCTCTTGGCGTGACGACAAATTGGTCGGCAGCTAGGTACAGCTGAGACAGAAACTCATCCTCATGGTTGCCCCGTACTCCGGCTTGACGTTTCTGCTCCCTGTACAGGGCTTTCTCCCCATCACGGTCGATCAGCTCGACTGGCTCCGCGCTGGCTATCACCGTCAGGATCTCCCCCTCGTCGAGCATGACCCTAAAAAGCCCGGGGGAGTATAGGTCTTCCGTGTGCTGGTAGCCGCGATCCTTCTCCTGGCGGTAGATGTAGTGCCAATACCACACGCCGGTGGGGGCAAATCTGGCACCATGGTTGGCAAGGAGAAGGTAGGGGGCGGCTCCCGCAAAGGCCACGACCTCACAGCCGTCATTGTTTGGGAGTGTGTGTGTCTCGAACCCCCCGTCGGGAGAGCCCTGAGTCAAACTGTGAAAAGAGCGGTGGTTGCAGAGGGGAGTAAGGACCAGTGTCACAGGGCCATCCGTTCTTTCGATCTGGTAGCGAATGTAAGTGGTGTTCTGGCCGTGTTCCATCCAAACGGTTTTCGCTATGGTCGCTTCCCTAGTGTCGAAGACGAACGTCGGAATGGTCCCCTCGATCCGGCACTCTTCGAGGTGAAGAAAGCCGGTAGGGTGGATCGTGTTGCCCTGATATTCGTTGGTGCCGAGGTAGTAGTTGCGACCAGAGACCTGGAGCTCTTCATCCATCTTGGATAGGAGCACAGTGTGGCCATGAGGCGGATCGAGCGAGGCCACGAGGAGGCCATGGTAGCGGCGCGTGTTTGCGCCAGGTATAGTGGACGAGGCGTAGCCACCGCGCCCGTTTGTGACCAGCCATTCCTTGGTGAGGCCCGCATCGATGTCCCTGCATATGGAGCGTCCGATAGTTAACATGACGTCCATCTCGTCTATTCTTGATGAAATCTACGCGCAGCCATTAATACAAATTATAACATGGCACGGCGGATTGCGCTCGCGCGGCATCTGATAGGTACAATTGGCTAAGGCAAATTGGCTATACGTAAGACGTTATGGGCCTTGACATACCGTGAAGATGGTGCAAGAATAGGCTAACGTGCAGGGGACGTTTGGTTCGGCTGGGCAAGGTGGACTTGCGGCCTCAGCGTTGGCCGCAGCGGTTGAAAAGACGTTTCAGCGAGGTGAGTCGTCGGCATATCGAAAGGGGTATGAGTGATGAAGAGGACCATCGGACAGGGGCGCTTAGAGAGAGCTAAAGTAGTTTTGTATTTGTTGTTTGCTTTCTTGTTGGCGTTTGGTTCATTTTCACCACCGGAAGCCCTTGCAGTTGGCACCGTTTCCGGTAAGGTGTACGGGCCTGATGGCGTAACACCCGTTCAGAATGCCAGAGTTGAGCTCGGCAGCCCGATGCATATGTGGAAAACCAGTGTCGTTACCGGCGTGGCGGGCGAGTTCACCTTTGCGTTCGTTCCGGCGGGGGAATACTTTATCGAGGCTTTTCCACCCTCTGGCTCCGCCTACGCTGCCTCGTCGCCGAAGGAAGTTACGGTTGATTCCTCTCCTGTAAATGTCAACCTCACACTCGCGGCGATTTCCATCAGCGGCACCGTTGTGGAACCCAACGGCTCGACGCCTGTGCCGATGTCGCTTATCTCTGTACGACGACCCGGCGGTTCGTTCCAGACCGGCACCATGGCCGATCAGATTGGCGTTTTTAGGATCGGTGGCTTGGTGACCGGGACTTATGTTCTTACGGCTTACCCGCCGCTTGGCGATTCACCATTCTCCGCTTCCGAGCCGATTTCCGTCGAGATTGCTGGCATTAGTGACAGCCACAATCTCGGCAATGTGCCTTTGACCCTGCCATCCATTACCGGACTTGTTGTCGGCCCTGACCCGGACAGCCGCCCAATTCCTATGGCAGAGGTTGTTGTACGTAACGCCGACTTATCGGTAGCCAAAGATACAATGACTCGAATGGATGGGACTTTCTCCTTTGGTGGCCTCGGGGCAGGGACCTTCACAATTACCGTTCGTTCTCCCTGGGGCATGGCAGGCCTTGAGCCTCCGGCGCCGCGAAGCGTGACGGTGACGGTGGGGCATACCACCAATGCGGGGGTTTTCCAGTTCAACGCTAGCAGGCGGTACATTGTAGGGAATGTAATCAATCGGGATGGTGGGCCGGTTACCAGCGCCCTTGTCGTGGCGACCAGAATGGATGGCTCCGGTTTTGCCAGCTCGCCCGTGACTACAACTCGTCCTTACAGCTACGGACTTCAAGTTAGGCCGGGCACCTGGATGGTCACGATCGTTCCAGACCGCAGTCCCGGTGCGCCACCGCCTGACTGGATCTATGGTCAGCCGCCAATTCCCGTTTCGTTCGAAAGCAGTCCGATGATGCCAATTACAAAAGTAGTCAATATCACAGTAACGGCGGCAAATGCCTCGGTCAGCGGTCGCCTCGTAAAGCCCGACAGTTCGACGTTTGAGCCGCGCAGCGCGTTCGTCTCGGCTTACAATGAGCGGGGCTTCGTAAATGGCTCCGAGGTGGCGCCCGACGGCGGATTCCGCATTCCGCTTAAGGACGGTGTCTACAGGCTGGTGATAGAGCTAAGGGACGAGTCTCTTATTGCTCCTTCCGGGATTATCGTTACCCTTACGCCTGGTCAGCAGGAGAATCTCGGCGATATTCTTCTAGGCGGCAGGACATCCCGGATCAACGGACAGGTCGTGGACGGCAACGGCCAGGGTGTGCCGGATATTCGCGTGCGCGCCTGGCGGCGTGATGGGCACGACGAAATGGAAATGGCCAGCGCAAAGACGATCACCGGTGGCTTGTTCAGCCTTCAGGTTATCTCCGGAACGTGGGAGGTAAGTCCTGTCCCGGATAGGGACTCCCAATACATCGTGCCGGAGCCTCCCGTCCTGGTTAGCGTTACGGACAACGAGACCAAAACGATCGAGCTGCACGTGCTGTTGGCGGACGCGACTATTCGGGGGCGCGTGATTGACGAGCGCAGTGGCGAGATCGCCGAAGATCTCGAAGGTTACGCTTCGGCCTTGCAGGGAAACAAAACAGTCAGCGGAGCGCCTATCGACGATGGCCTGTTCACCATCCATGTGCCTTCAGGCTTCTATACTGTAACTGCACACTTCCCGCCGGGAAGTGGGGTCACGCTGAAGAACAACGTGACTGTCAGCTTGGGCAGCGGCGAAACTCAGGTCGTTACGCTTACCGTGACGGTGGATAGCGCTACAATCAGGGGGCAGCTCAAGAACCTCAACGACAAACCGCAGACAGGAGTAAATGCGAGCGTCTTCGCCCGGAACGGCGAGGACGGTCGAGAGTTCACTCGGGTGAACCCTGTCGACGCCAGCTATGCCATGAGTGTGACTGCCGGAACGTGGTACATGCATGCAGCCACGGATCCGGGATCGAACTTCGTGGTGCGACCACGGTTCAATAACAGTGTCAGTGTGCCCGCGAACGGCACCGCAACCTTTGATTTCGATGTCGTTCAGTACAGCACTGTCCTTTCCGGGACGGTAGTCGGCCCTAGCGGCCCAATCGCCGGAGCCTGGGTGCTGGTGGATGAGATCATCAACACCACGACGTCGCCCAGGTTTAGGGATGCAACCCGGACAGATTCCCATGGTCGCTACCGATTCCGCCTGCCGTCCGGTAGCTACTTGCTGCGGTCGGAGGCTTCCCACGACTTGGATCTGATCGCACCAACGCCAATCACCGTGGCAATCCTGCCGGGAGCCAGCGTGGTCAAGAATCTCACTTATCGAAATGCGGATGCGGAGATCGCAGGGACCGTGTTCTTGAGCGACGTTGCCCACTCCGCGCTGGTTTGGGGGTACTCCGAAAAGGGCGGCAGAAGCTGGTCGTTGACCCGAAACGGCAATTTCCGCCTCCCGGCGAGCACCAACGAGACGTGGTACATCGGAGCAGTGGCCGAAGACGGACAGCTGGCCTTCCGCACCGGGCCGATTGTCGTGCCCATTACGACCACTAATCCACCAACGCAGGCTCTCAATCTCACTTTCTGGCAGAAACTGCCGGAGGGCCAGTCGGTTAGCTTCGATGCTTCGGCAATGCAGATCGTGACCCTATCGGATGGTACTGAGATTCAAATCCCGGCTGGCGCCATGGCTCTTACCGGAACGGTGACAGTGCGCGCCACGCCCAAGGCGATGCTGGTTAGGGATCAGGCGAGGCGGCCGATCGGTCTGGCGTACGTCTTAGCGGCGCTCGACAGCGATGGGCACAGTATCTCGACGTTCAATCAGAATGTGAACATCGTGATTCCCTACACCGACGAACAGCTCAGCTCTCTCGGCTTGACCGAGGACGATCTAGTGCCTAGCTACTGGGATGAGGTTACCGGGACTTGGCAGAAGGTCGACAACGTGCTGGTCGACCGGGTGAACAAAAAGGTTACTCTCATCGTCGATCACTTTACCGACTTCGCTCTGGGGGGGTCGCCGGCGGTTTTGGGAACGGCGCTCTCTTCTGTCTACCTGCCTGTCCTGTACAAATCTTTTACCAGTGGGTGGTAAGAGGATCGAGAGTATACTTGACATCCCAAGGACTTGTCTCCGTCCTTACAGCGTCGGCGAGATCCTTCAGGAGACTTTGCAGCTTTATGCCAAGGACTGGCGAATCTATCTGGGAGTAGCGGCTGTAGTTCAGGTCCCACTCGGTATCTTGGTGGCAATTGCGCTGTCGGCCGCCGGACTAGATCGTCTGACGCTTGCGATTGCCACCAATCCGTACCTTGTCCGGGGCGCGTTCCCGACGCTTGGCCTGCTGACGCTCATCGTCGCCCTCAACGTTCTTCTTACCGTGAGCGCCGTCTACGGGTCGATTATTCGAGCTGTGCACGAACGTTTTTCCGGTGTGTCTCCCACAATCTCCTCGGCGATGTTCTTTGGCTGGAAGAAGTTCCTCGATCTGCTTTGGGCATCTCTGCTCGCAGGGTTGGGTTTGAGCCTCTTGTCGCTCTTGTTCCTGACTCTTGTGGGAGCCCTTATCGCCCTGCCGGCGATGGTCTTCCTTGCTACCAGATGGCTTTACTTCCCTCAAGTCATCCTAATCGATGGCTGTGGCGCAATCACCTCCCTCCGCCGGAGCTCCAAGCTTGTGAAGGGCTTGTTCTGGCGGAGCCTCGGAATCGCTTCTCTTCCATTGGCCACTACCAGTA
>JAMDCE010000226.1:3889-5539 GCA_023489135.1 Chloroflexota bacterium | reverse complement strand
GCTACCATTCGGTCGCACAAACCACTTGTCGCCAGACTCTTCCGGCTTGGGATGTAGGCGACGTTGTTTGTCGTGCCTGCAACTGTTCCTTGGTCAAGCCCAAGAACACCATCGTCGCCTTCGGCAGCCCCAACAATTGCGACAACGTGGTGACCTCGCAGGGCAACAATCTCGAAAGCGCCAACTCGTGCGGGCTCAGTGCCGCGGGCGATATAGTGAGCGCCGACCCCAAGCTCGGCCCGTTGCGCCATCCTGGGGGCCCGTCCCTTCCTGGAGGCGGTGCGACCTGGACCAGAGCCCTGTTGTCCGGCAGCCCCGCGATTGACAAAGGCACGAATAGTGGCTGTCCCGCGACTGATCAGCGGGGAGTGACTCGCCCCCAGGATGGCGATAACAACGGCACAGCGATATGTGACATCGGCGCCTACGAAGCGCCCGTTTATCGTCTGTATCTGCCCGCGATCATGAGATGACGCCGCATCGAAAAATGAGTGGTAGAGACGCGACATGTCGCGTCTCTACCGATCCAAACACGGTCAGCGAGGTGAACTGAGCTGGGAGAAGTGTACCCAGACTGTCCCTGCCTATGAACCATCCCTCGCCCTTAAACGCCTGGCCCGTATCTTGCTCACCACCATCACGTAAATGCCTGACCAAAGACGTGAAAACGTAGCAGGGGTGCCGATGGGGCCGAAACCTGCACTTACAGCATTTTGCGAAAACATTAGGCAGCACGCCAGACGCGTTGGGGCGTTCGCCCTGGGGCCTGGGCATGGCCAACCTTAACGCAAGAGACTGTCGTTAAACGTCACCCAAAATCGCTGTAAGTTACGAAGATCAATTGTCGCCCTCGGAGGAAAAACAACATGAGCGCGCTAAAGAACCTGATCAAGACCGCCGCCATCGCCCTAGTTGTGGCCGCCGTTGTCCAGGAGCTAAAGAAGCCGCCAGCAGAGCGCACCTGGCACGGGAGAGTCTTCGACTTTGTGCCCTACGATTTCCGCATCCCCACGCTCGAGAAGGTCCAGGAAATCTACTGGAATCCCGACGAACCCCGGATCTTCACCGACCGCGTCCTCGGCGTCGGCTGGGGAATCAACTTCGGCCGCCTCTTCAAGATGGCCACCGAATATTGCCGAAGTCAATGTCCTTCACAGCCCGAGTAGAGCCAGACAGCAATCACGTGATAATCGTCAGGTGTTACAGGTCCACGTTGCGGAGGCGGCATTGAGTGGCTGAATCTGCCGGTCATGCTGAGATAGGCGGGGTTCGGATCAGCGGTCAGATACTGGGTTCTGGCCCGCCCTTGCTCCTCCTTCACGGCCTTGCGGGTTCGTGGGCAGAGTGGCGGCCGAGCCTGCAGGCCCTGGCGCAACACTTTAAGGTGTATGTACCCACTATGCCAGGGCATGGCGATTCTGGCCCCATACCAGATTACAGTCTTGAATCGTCCCGTCGCCTCTTCCTGGCGTTTCTTGAATCCGAGCACCTCGCATGGGTTAACCTGGCAGGACACTCGATGGGTGGACTTTTGGCGCTGGACCTCGCCTTGAATTTCCCCGATAGGGTCGGCAAGCTCGTGCTGATAGGCAGCGCCGGCCTGGGCAGCCAGATCCACTGGGGCGTCCGCCTCCTAACCCTGCCCATCGT